>JBMCWS010000096.1:0-10010 GCA_048621375.1 Pseudomonadota bacterium
GCGCCCGCCACAGGGGCGCCTGCCAGCGCTCCGGCGGCGCGGCGCCGTGCTCGCCGCGTTCCCAGCGCAGCAGCATGTCGCGGCGGTAGATCAGGTACTCGTCGAACAGCGCCGCCAGCCGCTCCGCGAGCTGCCAGCGCCGCAGCTCCGCCGGCGGATCGTCCAGGTAGCGCCCCACTTCCTCGACTTCCGTCGCCAGCGCCGGCAGGTGCGCGTACAGGTGCCAGCGAAGGTTCTCGCGTCGGTAGGCCGAGCTGTCGCGTTCATCGCCGGGCAGGCTGCCGGCGATGAGGCGCCAGAAGAACGGCGCCGGCAGCAGCGCGTCGATGTTGGCGGCGATGCCTTCCTGCCCGGCGATGTGCATCTTGAGCCAGCGCCCGAGCCCGGCGTTGGGCACCAGCACGCGGTCCGCGTCGAGCGGCGACGGCTGCTGGGCCCGGCGCAGGAACGTGAGGATGTCCGCGAGACGCTCGAGGTCGTGGTGGTGATAGAGGTAGAACATGCGCTCCGGCAGGATAGGTGGGTTTCGGGTACGGGGCCAGTCCGACCGCGATGTTGCGCCTCCGCCGGATCAATCGATGATCCGGGGCCAGCACGTGACGGTGTTTCCGGGGTTCGATACGCTTTGGAGGCGAGGAGGCACCCATGGCACTCAAACTGTACGCGGCACCACGCACCCGCAGTCTTCGAGTCGCGTGGCTGCTCGAGGAACTGGGCGTGGACTACGAGGTCATCCTTGCGGAATTCCAGCCCACGCAGACCGAGTTCTTCATCCAGGAAACCCCCAGCGGCAAGTTCCCCACCATCGACGACGACGGTTTCGTATTGTTCGAGTCGGGCGCGATCGTCGAGTACCTGCTCGAGAAGTATCCCGGTTCGGAGCTGATGCCGCCGGCCGGCTCGCGGGAGAAGGGCGAGTGCTTGCAGTGGATGTACTTCGCCGAAGCCACGGCGTTCTCGCCCATCGGCATCGTCGTGTGGCTGACGCTCTACCGCGACGATGCTGACCGGCACGCTGCGCTGGTCGAGGATGCCCGGCAGCGGGCCCGGACCGCGCTGGAACTGCTCGAACGGCGCATGGCCGCTCGGGAGTGGCTGGTGGGCGGGAGGTTCACGGCGGCGGACATCATGCTCGGCTTCACCTTGCTGGCGGCGCGGTCGCTCGGGCTCGTGGCGGAAGATGGCGTGCTCGGGCGTTATCTCGAGCGGCTCGAGGCCCGGCCAGCCTATCAGCGGGCGTTGCTCGAGACCGGCGGGATCGACCGAGGGGAGATTGCAGATACTTAGCCGCCTAGGTACCGTGCCGCCAGGGATTGCCTGGAGACGAGCCCATGGACGAACTGCGTCGTGCCGACCGGCGCCGCCGGGATGCGATGATCAGCGCCGACGTGGCGGCCCTCGACGCCCTGCTGGCGGACGAGCTGGTGTGGACCCACTCCTCCGGTCGCAAGGACGACAAGGCAGCCTTCCTGGAGAAAATCGCCGCCGGCTCCGCGGACTATCGCAGCCTCGAGGTTTCGGACGACACGGTGTCGAGCCATGGCGCCATCGCCATCCACCACGGCACGCTCACCGGCCGGGTCGCGGTAGACGGCCGGGAGAAAGAGCTGCGCAACCGGTTTCTCAGCGTCTGGGCGCGGACCGGCGAAACGCTTCGGCTGCTCGCGTGGCAGTCCACCGGGTTCTGAAGGAGCGCACCATGAGCCGCGAAGCAACTTTCGCCGTGATCGTGGAATTCGAGACCACGCCGGAGAATCGCCAGCAGGCGCTCGACGAGATCGGCGCGTACGTCGATGATTTTCTGAGCCGCCAGGACGGGTTCTTGCAAAGCTGGTTGCACTGCGCCGCCGACGGGCACACGGTGGTGCACCACGCGCTGTGGCGCTCGGAGGCGCAGTTCCGGGCGGCCGGTGAGAAAGCGCGGGGGCATCCCGCGCTCCCCACCGTCCAGCGTTATCACCCGAGCGCCCGTTTTTTCGAAGTCAGCCGGACGTTCGGTTCCGGCTGACCGCGCCGGCTACGCGAGCCCCAGCTCGCGCTTCACCCGATCGCGCCCGGCGATCATGTTTGTGAGCTTGTTGTACGCCACATCCCGGGGCAGATACTTCATTCCGCAATCCGGCGCCACCACCATGCGCTCCGCCGGCAGATGCTCGAGCGCAGCGCGAATCCGCGTCGCCACCACCTCGGGGGGCTCCACCGCGGGATCGTGAAGGCTCACCACCCCCACGTGGATGCGCTTGCTCGGCAACAGCTCCAGATCCGTGAGGTCGAGCCCGGGCTGCGCGCATTCCAGCGAGATCTCGTCGGCGGCGCAGGCATCGAGCTCCGCCAGGAACGCGTAGCGATCGGGCTTGTCGTCGACGTGGCGGCCGTAGCCGAAGCAGACGTGGAGCGCCGTGGTCCCGGTGACGCCGGCGAGGGCCCGGTCGATGGCGGCGACGGCGTAGGCCCGGGCCTGCTCGGGGCGGGCCTGCACGTAGGGCTCGTCGAGCTGCACGATGTCGGCGCCGGCGGCGAACACCGCTTGCACTTCCTGATTCACGGCGGCGGCGTAGGCTTCCGCCAACGCCGCTGCGTCCGCATAGTGGTCGTTCTGCGCCTGCTGGGTCATGGTGAACGGCCCGGGCAGGGTCACTTTCACCGGCTTGTCGGTGTGTGCCTTCAGCAGCCGCACGTAGTCTTCCTCGGCGCTGTAGCACCATTCGATGGGGCCGGAGACCCGGGGCACGGGTACCGGGCGTCCGGTGCGGTCGATGGCCTCGCCGGGGTGGTCGAGATCCACGCCGGCGAGCGAGTTGGCGAACCGGTTCGAATAGCTCTCGCGGCGGATCTCGCCGTCGGTGACGAAATCGGCGCCGGCGCGAAGCTGCTCGTCCACGGCCTCCAGGGTCGCATGGCGCTGCGCCGCCTCGAGCTCGTCCGGGGCCACCAGCCAGAGCTCCCGGGCGCGCACCCGCGGCGGCAGGCGCTCCCCCAGCCGCGCCCGGTCGATCAGCCATTCGGGCTGCGAGTAACTGCCCACCAGCCCGGCTGGCAGGATCGGCATGTGGTGGCTCATGAGACTCCTCGCCGGCACGGGCGCCGGCTAAACACTTAGGTAGCTTAGGAATGGCGCAATATCGGGGAGGGGGTGGTGGCGTGTCAAGCAGCTCAGCCGCCGGAAATGGCGCCGAGCACGAACAGCGGCTCGGTGCCGCGGGCGATGGCGTCCGGCAGCGGCGCGTCCGGGGAGTCGTGGGAGACGTCTTCGTTGCAGACGAAAATGCGCACCTTGGGCCGCCGCTCGCCGGTGGCGTGGTCGCGGATGGTGCCGCGCAACACGGGGTAGGCGGCTTCGAGCGCGTCGAGGATCGCACGCTGGGTCACGGGCCCCGCCACGGGCACCGTGACCTCGCGGTCCACCCGCGCCAGGGTGCGGAGCTGCTGCGGCAGCGCCACCCGGATCATGGCAGGGTCTGTACCTCCACCGAGAGCACCGGTGGCAGATCGCGCACGATGGCCTCCCAGTGGTCGCCGCCGTCCGGCGAAGCGTACACCTGCCCCCCGGTGGTGCCGAAATAGATGCCGCCGGGGTCCAGCGTGTCGACGGCCATGGCATCGCGGAGCACGTTGACGTAGCAGTTCTGCTGCGGCAGCCCGTCGGTGAGCGCCTCCCACTCGTGGCCGCCGCTGCGGCTGCGATAGACCCGGAGCCTGCCGTCCGGCGGGTAGTGCTCGGAATCGCTCTTGATGGGCACGACGTACACCGTCTCGGGCTCGTGGGGGTGCACGGCGATGGGAAAGCCGAAGTCGCTGGGCAGGTTGCCGCTCACCTCGTGCCAGGAGTCGCCGCCGTCGTCGCTGCGCATGACGTCCCAGTGCTTCTGCATGAACAGCACGTCGGGGCGCGACGGATGCATGGCCAGGCAGTGCACGCAATGCCCCACCTCGGCCTCCGGCCGGGGCATGAACTCCGAGACCAGGCCCCGGTTGATCGGCCGCCAGTTGTCGCCGCCGTCGTCGCTGCGGAACGCGCCCGCGGCGGAGATCGCGGTGTACAGCCGCTTCGGGTCGTTGCGGTCGAGCAGAATGGTGTGCAGGCACAGCCCGCCGGCCCCGGGTTGCCAGTCGGGCCCGCTGCCGTGGCCGCGCAGCCCGGCCAGCTCGTGCCAGGAGCCGCCGCCGTCGGTGGAACGGAACAGCGCCGCATCCTCGACCCCGGCGTACACCAGATCCGGGTCGGTGGGGGTTGGCTCCAGGTGCCAGACGCGGGTGAACTCCCACGGATGCTGGGTGCCGTCGTACCACTGGTGGGTGGTGAGCGGCCGCCCCGTCTGTGCCGAGGTGTCGTAGACGAAGCGGTTCGGCACCGCCGCCGGCATGGCGCCGTCTTCCGGCATCTCCGCGAAGTTCGGCAGGTCGGCGGGGGTGAGGCCGGGGGTGTCCCAGGTGCGGCCGCCGTCGTCGGAGCGCTGGATGATCTGCCCGAACCAGGCGCTGGTCTGGGAGGCGTAGATGCGGTCGGTTTCCACCGGCGAGCCCTTCACGTGGTACACCTCCCAGCCGGCGAAGTGCGGGCCGGCCACGGACCAGCGGCGGCGACTGGCGTCGGCGGAGAGAATGAAGGCGCCCTTTTTGGTGCCCACCAGAACCCGGATCCCGGTCATGCTGGCCTCCGAATGCCCATCCGCACTGCCACGTTTGCCGCCTAGTTTACGCCCGGGCGGGGGTGGTGACCACCCACGGTGCTGCAAGGGCCGCGCCAGACCGCTACGATGCCAAAACGTGAACCGCCACGCGCGCAGGGGCGTTCCAATGAGCGAACAGTCCGACACCCTGCGCGACCATTCGTGGGGGCCGCGGTACTGGCAGGCCATTCACTGTTACCGCTGGCTGCCCATGAACCTCTCCGGGGACTTCGCGATGATGGTCTCCATCGCCTGTCCCCCCGGCGGGGAGCCGCGGCCCGACGTGCGACGGCCTGACCGGATACGCCGTCAGTACCGGTGCACGCGCACCGGCATCTCGCGGATGCCGCGGATGAAGTTGGACTTCAGGCGCCGCTCCGGGCCCACCAGCTCCACGGTGTGGAACCGCTTCATGATTTCCTCCCAGATGATGCGGAGCTGCATTTCCGCCAGGCGGTTGCCCATGCAGCGGTGCACGCCGAAGCCGAAGGAGACGTGCTTGCGTGCGCTGGGGCGGTCGATGATCAAGCGGTCCGGGTCTTCGTGGGCCGCCTCGTCGCGGTTGGCGGAGATGTACCACAGCACCACCTTCTCGCCGGCTTTCATCTGCTTGCCGGCATACTCGTAGTCCTGGTTCAGGGTGCGGCGCATGTGCAGCACCGGCGTCTGCCAACGGATGATCTCCGAGACCATGTTGGGGATGAGCGAGAGATCGGCGCGCAGCTTGTCGTATTCCTCCGGGAACTGGTTCAACGCCAGCACGCCGCCGGAGATGGAATTCCGCGTGGTGTCGTTGCCCCCCACGATCAGAAGCATGATGTTGCCGAGGAACTCCAGGGGCCGGTCGATCATGTCCCGGGTATCCTCGCCGTGGGCGAGGATGGTGATCAGGTCGTTGCGGCCACTGGGGTCGGCGGCGGCGCGCTCGGCCCACAGGCCCATGAACGTCTCGGCCATGTCGTTGAGCCCGGCCTGGGTCTCCTCGGCGCTGTAGCCCTCGTCCATGCCGGTGGTCTCCGGCGAGCCGATGGAGAGGTCGGACCAGTAGGTGAGCTTGCGCCGGTCCGCGAACGGGAAATCGAACAGGGTCGCCAGCATCCGCGTGGTGAGCTCGATGGAGACGTGTTCCACCCAGTCGAAGGTCTCGCCGCCGTCCGGCAGGCCGTCGAGGATCTCGCCGGCGTGGCCGCGGATCACCGGCTCGAGCTCCATGAGGTTGCGCGGCGACACCACCGGGGCCACGGTCATGCGCTGCTCGTCGTGCTTGGGCGGGTCCATGGCGATGAAGTTCTCGATGTGCTGCCCGTCCGGGCTGTCGCCAATGGCGATGGTGGGGTACGACGAGAACACCTCGTGGTGGCTTTCCACGTGCATGATGTCGCGGTGCCGGGTGATGGACCAGTACGGCCCGAAGGGGCTGTCCGGCGTGTAGTGCACCGGGTCCTCCGCGCGCAGGCGCTGGAAGTACGGGCGCCAGGCGTCGCGCTGGTACAGGCGCGAGTCGCTGACGTCGAGCTGCTCGAACGGGGTCTCCCACGGGTCTGGCAGCTCCCCCGTGGGCAGATTGGCGCCCCGATTCTGCCGGTCCGTGATGTTCAGCGGTTTGGACGAGTTGGGGGTGTGGGTCTCGCTCATGGGCCGTCACCTGCGCAAATGAAACGCGTTAAAGTTTAGGGTATTCCGGGATGTTGGACATCCGTCCGGGAGCATGATTCATGCGTTTGTGGACCCTGCACCCGAAGTACCTCGACCGCGCCGGTCTGGTGGCGCTGTGGCGGGAAGGTCTGCTGGCGCAGCAGGTGCTGCGCGGGCGCACCCGCGGCTACCGCCACCACCCGCAGTTGCGCCGGTTTCGGGAGGCGGAGCAGCCGTTGGAAGCCATCGCTGCCTACCTGCGGGGCGTGGCGGCGGAAGCGACGGCGCGGGGCTACCGTTTCGACCTGACGAAAATCGCGGCGACGGGAGATTGCCCGTCCTTGCCCTGCACTGACGGCCAGCTCGCCTACGAGCGCCGACACTTGTGCGCCAAGCTCGAGACGCGCGATCCGGGCTGCCGGCGGCGCCTCGAGGCAGAGCAGCCGTTGCAGGCGCATCCGCTGTTCGTGGTCCAGCCGGGGCCGGTGGCGTGCTGGGAGGCGGACCACGAGCGGGATTGAGCGCGGACCCCGGCTCAGTCGCCGGGGATCGGCGTCGGTACCGGCAGCACGGTCTCCGTCGCCCGCCAGCAGTGCCAGGCCGCCGCGGAGCGCCAGGGGGCCCAGCGCTCGCCGTACTCGCCGAGCGCCTTCGGCGTGAGCTCGCGACCGAGCATCTTCCCGGCGCCTTTGCGAACGCCGAGGTCGTCCAGGGGGAGGACGTCCGGGCGGCCGAGGGAGAAGATGAGATACATCTCGGCGCTCCAGCGCCCGACCCCGCGCACCGCGGTGAGGCGCTCGATGATCTGCTCGTCGTCGAGGTGGCGGATCGAGCGCTGGTGCGGAATCACCCGGTCGAGGCGTTTGTGCGCGATGTCCCGGATCGCCGCGACTTTCTGGCGCGACAGCCCGGCGGCGCGCAGCTGCTCGTCGGGGGTTTCGAGAATCTGCGCCGGGGTGGGATGGCGCCGGCCGCCGTAGAGCGCCATGAGGCGGGCGTAGATGGTGCCCGCGGCCTTGCCGGAGAGCTGCTGATACACCACCGCCCGGATCAGCGCCTTGTACGGGTCCCGGAAGCGGTCGAACGTCCCCGGATACGGCGTGTGACCCGGCACGTGGGTGCGCATGGCGGGGCAGACCCGCATCAGGTGTGCTTCGGCTTCGCCCATGGCCGCTCCTCGTCTCTGCGCGGAGTATAGCGCGCGACAGCTTCGGGCGTTGGCAGTCGAGCATCGATCAGATCGTGCGGTACTGCCTCGACAACGACACCCGGGGCGCCGGGCTGGTGCGGCGGCTGCTGCCCCTCGGCGTTTTTTGCCTCGCCGCGATCGTCCGCTGATGGCAAGCTGGGACGACCCTGGTACACCGAGGATACCGCATGGACAACCGCCAGATCGTCATTGCCTCGCTCCCGGCCGGCCGGCTCGAGGAGCGGAACTTCGAGCTGCGCACGGTGGCTGCGCCGAAGCCGGGGGACGGCGAGGTGCTCTGCCGCACACTCGCGCTCACCATCGGCGCCGGCCAGCGCGCCGGGCTGCAGGGCAGCGCCGGTTACGCGGGCAGTCCGCAAACGGGGATCGTCATGGGCGGCACCGCGGTGGCGCGGGTCGAGGCCTCGAACGCGCCGGCGGTGGCGCCCGGCGCGGTGGTGGTGTGCCCGGCCGGCTGGCAGGACTACTCGGTGCACCCGGCCGACGCGGTCACGGTGGTCGATGATCAGGGCGACCCGGCGCATCACCTGGGGGTCTACGGCACCAATGGTCTCACCGCCTACTTCGGCTTGTTCGACGTCGGCGAGCCACGCCCCGGGCAAACCGTGGTGGTCTCAGCGGCTGCAGGGTCGGTGGGGCATCTGGTGGGACAGATGGCGAAGCTCGCCGGGTGCCGAACCGTGGGCGTGGCGGGCAGCGACGCCAAGTGCGCGCGGCTGATGGACGATCTCGGCTTCGATGTCGCGGTGAACCATCGCAGCCCGGATTTCCGCGAAGCGTTCAAGGGGGCGTGCCCCGATGGCATCGACATCTATTTCGACAACACCGGCGGCGACGTCCTCGGCGCCGCGCTGCGGCGCATGCGGCCTCACGGCCGGATCGTCTGCTGCGGCGTGGTGTCGCAGTACGACACCGACGATCCGGCGCCGGGACCGCGGGGCGTACCGGGGCTGTTGGTCAACAACCGCGTGCGCATGGAAGGCTTTCTGGTTTTCGACTACGCGCGCCGCTACAACGAGGCGCTGACCCGGCTGCGGGGCTGGGTGGACAGCGGCGAGCTGCGCCCGTGGCTCGACGAGTTCGAGGGGCTCGAGAGCGCGCCGCGGGCGTTCGTGGACCTGCTGGCCGGGGGGAACGTGGGCACCCGGATCGTCAGAACAGCGGATCGCCCCACGTGACCGCTTCCCGCAGCTTCGGCTTCAACACCTTGCCGCCGGGGTTCCGGGGCAACGGCTCGTCGGTGACGCAGACGTACTGGGGTACCTTGAAGTCGCCGATGCGCGCGCGGCAGAAGGCCACCACGTCGGCGGGGTCGAGCGCCACACCGGGCTTGGGCACCACCACGGCGCCCACTTTCTCGCCCATCACCTCGTCGGGCACGCCCAGTACCGCGGCCTCGAACACGCCGTCGTGTGCGGCGAGGCAGTTCTCCACCTCCACGCAGTACACGTTCTCGCCGCCGCGGTTGATCATGTCCTTGGCGCGATCGACGATGTAGACGAGGCCCTCGGCGTCGATGCGGGCGAGGTCGCCGCTGTGCAGCCAGCCGTCCTCGAAGGTCGCGGCGGTGGCTTCGGGATTGCGCCAGTAGCCGGCCACCACGTTGGCGCCGCGGATCAACAGCTCGCCCACCCCGGTCTCCGGATCCTCGTCCGCGAGGGCGACCTCCATGACCGGCGAGGGGAAACCGACGGAGTCGGTGTGGTCGTCGGCGTACTCGTGGGGCAGGCAGGTGGTGATGGAGGCGGTCTCGGTGAGGCCGAAGGCGTTGCACACGCGGGCCCGGGGAAACGCCGCCTTGATGCGCCGCACCAGCTCCGGCGCTATGGGCGCGCCGCCGTAGGCGAGACGGGTCACGCTGCCGGTGTCGACGTCGGGGAAGTTGTCCTGATTGATGGCCAGCCAATAGATGGCCGGCACCGAAACGAGCACGTTGATGCGTTCGGCTTCGATGGCGCGCAGGAACGCCTGCACTTCGAACGCCGGCATGATCGCCACCGAGCCGCCGAGCTCCAGCGTGGCCAGGAGCTGGCTGTGGCAGCCGGTGACGTGGAACAGCGGCACCGAGACCAGGTTGCGGATACTGCCGTCGGCGGGCAGCGCCAGCACGCGGCGGACGGTCTCGTTGTTCGAGAGGAAATTGCGATGGGTGGTCACCGCGCCTTTCGGAAAGCCCGTGGTGCCGCTGGTGTAGAAGATGGCGGCCGGCTCCGTCTGCGTGAGGGTGTCCGCTACCCTGGGGGCGCCGTCGGGGAGGGGCTCACCGGGCCGGAAGACGTAGCGGGCGCCGGCGTTGTCGATCACGAAGTCGATCTCCGCCTGCGAGAAGCGGGTGTTCACCGGCACGGCAATCACGCCCGCGAGCTGGCAGCCGACGAAGGCCAGCACCCAGTCCAGGCCATTGCCGAAGAGAATGGCTGCCCGCTCGCCACGCTCGATACCCGCCGCGGCGAGCCCGCCGGCGACCCGTGCGGCCCGTTCCCACAGCGCGCGGT
>JBMCWS010000097.1:0-9681 GCA_048621375.1 Pseudomonadota bacterium
GTAGAAGGCCGCCTGCTGATGGGGGTTCTCGCCGTAGCGCATCCCGGAGATCCTGTCGAATGTCAACGACAGCGAGTCCGGGAGCACGTCGTCGGCCCCGAGGTACCCGGCCACCAGGGCATCGTAGCGAGCGGTATGGCGAAAGGCCTTCACCGCCAACTCGCGCCGCAGCGCGAGGCCGGTGCCGTGACCGGTCTCCAACGCCTCCAGCACGCGATCGTAGTCCGCCGGCTCCACCACCACGGCCACGTCGGCGTGATTCTTGGCCGCCGCGCGCACCATGGCCGGGCCGCCGATGTCGATGTTCTCGATGGCCAGCGCCTCGGTGCAGTCCTCCCGGGCGATGACGGACTCGAACGGATACAGATTCACCACCACCAGATCGATGGGGGCGATGCCCTGTTCCGCCATCACCGCATCGTCGCGGCCGCGGCGACCGAGGATGCCCCCATGCATCACCGGGTGCAGGGTCTTGACCCGACCTTCCATGATCTCAGGGAAGCCGGTATGGGCAGAAACCTCAGTCACCGGCACGCCGGCCTCTTCCAGCGCCGCGAAGGTACCGCCGGTGGAGAGTATCTCCACGCCGAGTCGCGCCAGCCCCCGGCCCAAGTCGACCACGCCGGTCTTATCGGAGACGCTGATGAGCGCCCGAGCCGGTTTGCGAGAATCCGATGCTGTCATGATGTTCCGTTGTTTCGTGTTCTGTCGTGCGGCTATGCAGCGGGCCGCGCCTGTGCTGCAGCGAGCCAGGCGAGTTGCTCCGCCGGGGTCTGCAGACGATTGAACTCCCGGGCGAGCGCAGCGTTGTCCACCATGCCCGCCAGGTACCACTGCACGTGCTTGCGCGCGATCTTCACGCCCTTGTCGCCGTAGAAGTCGTGCATGGCGCGCACGTGTCCCGCCATCACCGCCCACTTTTCGGCCGGGCCCGGCTCGCAGCGCCGGGGATCGGCGATCATCCCGAGCAGCCACGGCGCCCCCAGCGCGGCGCGGCCGATCATCACACCGTCCACGCCGGTGGTCTCGAGCACCCGCCGGGCCCGCTCCGGGGAGCCGATGTCGCCGTTGGCGAATACCGGCACCCGCAGCCGGCTCTTGATCTCCGCCACCGTGTCGTGCTCCGCCTCGCCCTCGAAGCGGCAGGCCCGGGTGCGGCCGTGCACCGCCACGGCGGCGGCCCCCTCCTCCTGCAGCCCGTACGCCAGCGCCACCGCGTTGCGGCATGGCGGCGAGAACCCGGTGCGCATCTTCACCGTCACCGGTACGTCCACCTCGCGCACGGTGGCGCGGACGATGGCGGTCACGAGCTCCGGGTCGGCCAGTAACTGCGAGCCCGCCGCCTTGCGGCAGACTTTCTTCGCCGGGCATCCGAAATTGATGTCGATGATCTGTGCGCCGTCGTCCACGTGGCGCCGCGCCGCCCGGGCGACGGTCTCGGGATCGCCGCCCGCGATCTGCACCGCCCGTGGCTCGATGCCCGGCACCGGCTCGCGTCGCTGGCGGCTCTTCGGCGTATTCCACAGCCCGTCCTGGACCGCGAGCATCTCGGAGACCACGTACCCCGCGCCGTATTGCCACGCCAGCGCCCGGAACGGCGCGTCGGTGATGCCGGCCATGGGCGCCAGCAGCACCGGATTTCGAAGCGTGTAGGGGCCGATGCGAACCACGGGGCGTAGATGCTGTCGTCGGAGAAGAGGCCGCTATGATACGCGTCAGCGATAGCGCAAAAAATAGTTCACGGCGTGTGGCCCGGGATCGTCGACCGTGAGCTCGATCTGCACCGGGGTTTTCGGCGGGATGAGCGAGGCACCTTCGGCGTCGCCTGCCAGGTACGCCTCGGGCTGAAAGCGCCGGCCGGCAACCAGCGCCCCCTGCGCCGTGGTGAAGCGCAGCTCGAGCACCGGAAACGGCTGCGGGAACGGCGCCTCGTTGACGATGACCGCATCCACCCGCAGCGCATCGGAACGCTCGGAATGGCTGCGCACCACCAGATTGCGGGTGCCCAGCAACGAGGTGTCCCGCTGCACGGGCAGGCGGCAGCCGAGCACGTCGCAGGCGGCGGCGTACGTGCCGCGCCAGAAAGGATCCCGGGCCCAGTCGTCGAACTGATACCAGAACGTCTGCGCCATGAGCGCCGCAGACGCCAGCACGATGCCGGCCCAGACCCAGGGCCGTCGGCGCGATCCAGGCTCGCCGAACGGCATCCGCGCGCCCACGGCAGCGTCACTCTCGCCCCCCGGCGCCACCGCATCGGGCGGGGACGCCCGCTCCCCCGAATCCCCGGCCAGCTCCTCGAGCACCTCGTCCAGGGTTCTTTCCACCGCGTCCTCGTCGGCGACCGCCACGTTGGACGGTAACGCGAGGCGCGCGGCGCCGTCGAAGATCGTCAGGCAGGCACCACAGCGCACCCGCCCCGAGGCCCGTTCGAGCTGCGCCCGGGTGACCCGGAAGCGGGTGCGGCAACCCGGGCATTCGGTGATCAGCGGTGCGAATTCGTGTTCCGGCATCCCTGCGGTTCGTGGGTGATCAACGCGCGGGCACGTCCCGCGCGACGCGCCCATCCAGGCGAATCCAATCGCCCTCCCGCGCAGCCGGGGCGAACTCGACGCCGGGATAGCTGTCGCGGATCATGGACGTTTGCTCCACCAGCAGCCCGGAGAGCATCAACAGCCCGTCAGGCGCGGTCAGCGCGGTGAGCAGCGGCGCCAGCTCGACGAGCGGATTGGCCAGAATGTTGGCCACGACCACGTCGAACGGCGCGAAGTCGGCGAGCTCGTCAGGGCCCGTCACCCGCAGCCGCTGCTCCACACCATTGTAGGCAGCGTTGTCCCGGGTCGCGAGCAACGCCTGGGGATCGTGATCCACGGCCACCACCTCGTGGGCGCCGAGGAGGCCGGCGGCCACGGCCAGGATGCCGGAGCCGCAGCCGAAATCGAGCACCCGCGCTCCCGCCAGAGGCGTGCCGGCCAGCCCCTCGAGACACAGCCGCGTGGTGGGATGGGAACCCGAGCCGAACGCGAGGCCGGGGTCGAGCCGGAGCACCACTTCCTCGCCGGCGGCGGATGCCGCCACGGCCGTGCTCTCGCCCCGGGGAAGCAACCGGAGACGGCCGCCGAAGCTCGCCCGCGGCGCATGCGCGCGCCAGCGTTCCTGCCAATCGTCGGCGGCGACGAACTCGACGTCGACGAGCCGCGCCGCCATCGGCTCGAGTGCTCCCCGCACCGCCCGCAGGGAAACGTCTGGCTCGTACAGGGCCTGAAGGCGCACCTCCCGCCACAACGGGCGGCCGCCGGGGGGCGGCTCCAGCACGGTCTCCTCGCCGGCGCCGGTGAGAGTAACCGCCACCGCGCCCGCGGCTTCCAGAGCGTCGCTGACGGCATCGACGAAATCCCGGTCCACGGCAATCTCGAGCTGCAGCCAGGCCATGTCCGCCGTCACGGGGCGATGCGGAAGAGCACGTCGCCGCTGGCCACCGGCGCCCCATCGGCAGCGGCCACGCCCACGCAGACCCCGCCGACGTCGGTTCGGATCTCGTTCATCATCTTCATGCTCTCGATGATGCCGACGACGTCGCCGGCGCTGACCCGCTGCCCTTCGCGAACGAAGGGTTCCGCCCCCGGCTCCGGGGCGACGTAGAACGTGCCCGCCATTGGCGCCACCACGGACGCCAATCCGCCGCCGACGCCCGCGTCGCCCGCTTCTTCGCCCACTGGGCGGGCGGAGAGCACCGGTTCCCCGTGGCCCGCCAGCGGCCGGACCAGGCGAATGGCCTCGTCGCCGCTGCGGACTTCGAGCTCGCTGAGCCCGTGCTCGCTCATGAGCGCCGCGAGCTCCCGTATGCGCTTGCGCGCCTGCAGATCCCCGGCACCGCTCATGCATCCACCATGGCGATGGCGGCATCGAGCGCCAGCTCGTAACCCCGGGCGCCGAGGCCGGTGATGACCCCCACGGCGACGTCGCTCAGGAACGACTGCTGGCGGAATGACTCGCGCGCATGGACGTTGGAGAGGTGCACCTCGATGAACGGTATGCCGACTCCGAGCAGCGCGTCGCGCAAGGCGATGCTGGTGTGGGTGAACGCACCGGGGTTGAAGACGATGAACCGGACACCATCAGAGCGCGCCTCGTGGACGAGCTCGACCAGCTCGTGCTCGGCATTGCTCTGTCGGCAGCGCAGCTCGTGGCCCGCATCGCCGGCACGCTTCTCGAGCCGCGCGTCGATGTCGTTCAGGGTGTCGCTGCCGTAGATCTCCGGCTCTCGGGCGCCCAGCAGATTCAGGTTGGGTCCGTGCAGGACCAGCAGACGTGCCATACGGGACCTATCAGTCAGTTGCTCGCCAGTTCGTTGCTCTCGATCGAGTCGGCCGGAGCCCCGCCGGCGCGGTCGAGCACCCCCTGCAGATGCGCCGCCAGGCGCTCGACCCCGACCTCGCCCTGGATGGTCGCTCCGGAGAGCGCCTCGCCCTCGGCGAAGAACGCCAGGCTCGGGGGGCCGAACAGCCCCAACGCCTCCATCAGCGCTCGATCCTCGGCATCGTGGTCGGTAACGTCCGCCCGCAGGAGGTGGAACCGGCGCAAGCGCTGGTCCACCTCCGGCGCCGGAAACACCGTCCGTTCCATGACCTTACACGAGATGCACCAATCGGCGTAGAGATCCAGCATCGCCGGACGCCCCGCCGCGGCAGCCCGATCCAACTCGGCGCGCAGCTCCCCGAGCGTCGCCACCGATCGCCATTGCGCCGCCGGGGCTTCGGCCGCCGCCGGCGGGGCTTCGGCCGCCGCCGGCGCCGTCTCGCTCCCCAGGGGCGCCAGCGGCTCGAGGGGATCCTCGGCTCCACTGGCCGCACCGATCAGCAGCAGCACCCCGTAGATGAAGCTGAACGCCCCGCCCGCTTTCTGAAGCTGGCGCAGACCGGCCCGGGGCGCGAGCTCCAATGCCCCCAGGTAGACGCCCACACCCATGGCCAGCGCCGCCCACAAGGCCAGCGTCGCCGCCGCCGGAAGCAACCGTTCCAGCAGCCAAACCGCCACGGCCAGCAAACCCACGCCGAAGACAGCCTTGATGCCATTCATCCACGCGCCCGCCCGGGGCAGGAGATGGCCGCCGCTGGCACCCACCACCAGCAGAGGCACGCCCATGCCGAGCCCGAGCGCCAGCAAGGCGCTGCCGCCGAGCAGCGCGTCTCCGGTGGTGCTCAGGTAGATCAGCGCACCCGCCAGCGGCGCGGACACGCAGGGAGAGACCACCACCGCGGACAGCGCGCCCATCACCGCCACCCCCAGATGTTTGCCACCGCCCGCCCGGCCGCCGATGGCATCCAGTCGAGTCTGCCACGCCTGGGGCAGGCGCAGCTCGTAGAAGCCGAACATGGAAAGCGACAGCAGCACGAAGGCCGCCGCGAAAGCGATGATCACCGGTGGCGCCTGCAGCGCCGCCTGCAGATTCACGCTGGCCCCGAACAGACCCACCATGGTGCCCACGGCGGCGTAGGTGGTGGCCATGCCGAGCACGTAGGCCACCGAGAGGGTGACGGCCCGGCCCCGGGTCACACGCCCGGCTTCGCCGACGATCACGCTGGAGAGAATCGGCACCATGGGCAGCACGCAGGGTGTGAACGCCAACGCCATCCCGCCGATGAAGAACATCCCCAGCGCCAACGCCAGATTGGACCCGCCCAGCGCGGCCGCGAGATCGCGCTCCTCGCCCGCGGGCACCGAGGGCGACGCCGTGCCGGCCGCGGCGCCACCGACGCCATCCGCGCCGGCGGTGCCGAGATCGAGGGTCACCCAGCGGGTTTCCGGCGGGTAGCAGAGGCCGGCATCGGCACACCCCTGGTAGGTGACGCCGACATCCACGGAACCACTGCCGGAGGCCACCGGAACCCGTGCCCGAACGGCGTCATAGAAGACTTCCACCTCGCCGAAATATTCATCCACCTTGGGCTCGCCGGGCGGAACCTCCGGCTCGCCGAGGGCTACCGGGGAGGCTCCGTCACCATCGGCGGCGCGGGTATCGAACTCGAAGCGGTGACGGTAGAGGTAGTATCCCTCCGGCATTTCCCAGCGCGCCACAACCGCACCATCGGGACCGCGCTCGACGCTCAGATCAAAGGCCTCGTCCACGGGCAGGAACTCCGAGCCACCACCAGGCCAGCCATCGGCAGCCGCGGTTGCTGCCGTGGCCGGGGCGGCCAGCACCCCCACGGCGAGCAGGCATGCCGCGCTCCTGCGGACGGCGCCCGCCAGCGTCACTAGGATGATGTCGACGATCGTCACGATGCTCCAGCCCCGGGGACCCGTTGTTACGACAAAGCCATGCCGATGGAGTTCGCCCGCTGCAGCGGGCACTATAGGCACGTGGATTGTAATGAAAAACGCGCACCAGCGCGCCGTGGCGTACGGCTGGGCACGTGGATCGTGACCGCATTGCTCTGCGCATGCACCACCCCGGCGCCCACTCCCGATCCGGAGCCGGAGAAAGGCGCGGATTCGTCCCGCGAGGCCGCCTCGGGGTCGGATCAGCAAGGTCCCGCCCCGGAGAATGCCGCGCGGATTCGCCGACTGCTCGCAGCCGCCGGGCGCGCGCTGGCCGAGGACCATCTGAGCTACCCGGCGCGCGGCAGCGCCGTGTCGCTCTACGACCGGGTGCGCGCCATCGATCCGGACAACGCCGAGGCCGCCCGGGGGCTCGAGCAGGTGGTCGAGCGTTACCTCGAGCTCGCCCTCCGGGCGGCCGAGCGCCGTCGCTTCGAGAATGCGCGCACCATGCTCGACCGGGCCCGCCAGGTGGACCCGGCGCATCCGGGGATCCGCCCTACGGCGGCTCAGGTCGACCTGCTGAAAAGCGCCCGCCGCCGGGTCTTCGAGCTGAACCCCGGCGCCCTGGACCAACGGTCGACCGGAATCGTCGAGACGCTCGATCGCGCCGGTGCGGCCAGCCGCGAGAAGGATTGCCGGGCCCGGATCGTCGCCCGCTCGGACCCCGAAGGGCGCTGGATCTATCGACGCATGAGCGACGCTCCCGGCGACCGCCGGATACGCGCTCAGCTCGACGTTGGATCACCCCCACGTGTGGAGGTCATATGTTTCGCAGACTCACCGTAGCACTCCTGCTCGTTCTCAGCGGCTGCAGCGGGCCGCCGGAGCCGGGCGCCGGTGCAGCCCTGGAGGTGACCGACGCCCG
The DNA here is from genome assembly GCA_048621375.1 of Pseudomonadota bacterium. Classification (GTDB taxonomy): domain Bacteria; phylum Pseudomonadota; class Gammaproteobacteria; order Pseudomonadales; family Azotimanducaceae; genus UBA7803. The sequence goes on from JBMCWS010000097.1 coordinate 7,187, forward strand.
GGTGCGCACGCCGGTTCCGGGGCAGGACCGCACCGCAGGATACTTCACCGCCCGCAACCCCGGGGACGCCGCGGTCACCATTCGGGGCGCCCGAAGTGACGCTGCGGAGGCCGTGGAGATCCACGAAAGCCGCCGCGAGGGCGACCGCATGCGCATGGTTCCTCTCGACGAGGTTGTGGTGGCGCCCGGCGAGGCCGTACGCTTCGAGCCTGGGGGCAAGCACCTGATGCTGCTCGGGATCGAGCAACTGGGCGAATCGGTGGAGATCGTCCTCGAGCACGATGGCGGCGAAACGCTCGTACGTTTCGAGACGGTGCCGGTAGGGGGCGAGTGATGTCGATGAGCGGATTCCTGGAGCGGCTGCGCAGCCGCGGCGGCAGCCCGGCACGCATCGGCGCCGTCGCTGCGGCAGCGGTAGGCGTCTATCTGCTGATCGTCGTGCTGCTCGGCTGGTGGTGGGACTACGAGCCCGCCACCTTCGACGTCAACGAGCACGCGGCCGCCCACGCCGAAGAGCACGAACGCCCCTTGGTCATCGGCTACACGACGACCGCTACGGTGCTGCGGCTCGCGAGGACCCTGCTCGACAAGCGCGGCGGCTATCTCTCCAACGACCTGTTTCCGCCCGGCGTGTGGATGGACAACGTTCCCCACTGGGAATTCGGCGTGCTCACCCAGTTGCGGGACGTCGCCCGGGCCTACCGCATGGACTTCTCCCGATCCCAGAGCCAGTCCACGGAAGACCGGCACCTTTCCGTGGCCGAGGGCAAGTTTTTTTTCGACAACTCGAGCTGGGCGTTCCCCCCCAGCGAAAGCGAGTATCGGGACGGAATCGAGCTCTTCGAGCGCTATCTGACGCGCCTTGCAGAACCGGGCCAGACCGACGCGCAGTTCTACGCCCGCGCCGACAATCTGCGGCAATGGCTGCAGGGTGTGGAAACCCGCCTAGGGAGCTTGTCGCAACGGCTGTCCGCCAGCGTCGGCAAGCGCCGCCTCGACGTCAACATCCCGGAACTATCGGCAGACGGGCTCGAGGATGCTTCGCTCGAGGAGTCGGGGCGCACCCCGTGGCTCGCCATCGACGACGTGTTCTATGAGGCGCGCGGGCAGACCTGGGCGCTGCTTCACCTGCTGAAGGCCATGGAGCAGGATTTCGGCGACGTGCTGGACAAGAAGAACGCCCGGGTGAGCCTGCAGCAGATCATTCGCGAGCTGGAATCCACCCAGGAGACGATCTGGAGCCCGGTCATCCTCAACGGCGACGGCCTCGGTGTGCTGGCCAACCATTCCCTGGTCATGGCCTCGTACGTATCCCGCGCCAACGCCGGGTTGAGCGACCTGCGGATGCTGCTGGCTCAGGGCTGAAACATTCGACTCAGGGGATTGGCCAGCCGGCGCCGGGCAGGTGCAGGTTCTTATTCGGGGGGTGAATCGCTAGAATACGCGCCGCCGTGTGGTCAGGGCTGTATCCGGATCGCCAGGGGAAGCGGACTGGCCACATACACAATAACGGGATACGGGGAGATCAATGATTGACATAAGCCTGATACCGCCGCTGTTCGGTATCGTCGGCCTGCTGGTGGCCTGGGTCATCTATGGGCTGGTGACTCGATACAGCGCCGGCGAAGAAAACGTGAAGAAGATCGCCGACGCGATCCACCTCGGGGCCATGGTGTTCATGCGCCGGGAATACACCATGCTCGCCGGGTTCGCGGGCGTGTTGCTGGTCATTCTCTATCTGGCGCTGGGGACGAACACCGCCATCGCCTTCATGGTCGGCGCTCTGGCGTCGGCACTGGCCGGCTGGATCGGCATGTACACGGCCACCAAGGCGAACGTACGCACCACCACCGCCGCGCACGAATCCGGGGCGGCGGCGGCGCTGTCGGTCGCGTTCTTCGGCGGCTCCATCATGGGCCTCACCGTGGCATCCATGGGCCTGCTCGGCCTGGGCTTTCTTTACATACTGTTCGGCGGCGATCCGGAAACCGCGCACAGCATCCACGGCTTCGGCATGGGCGCCTCCACCGTGGCCCTGTTCTCCCGTGTCGGCGGCGGCATCTACACCAAGAGCGCCGACGTCGGCGCCGACCTCGTTGGCAAGGTGGAAGCCGGCATCCCCGAGGACGACCCCCGGAATCCGGGCGTGATCGCCGACAACGTCGGCGACAACGTCGGCGACGTCGCCGGTATGGGCTCCGACATCTTCGAGAGTTACTGCGGCTCGATGATCGCCACCATCGCCATCGCCTCTACCCTGGGCATGGCCTTGATGACGGACCTCGCGCCCGGCATGAGCGAAGGCGACGCCCGCTCCGCGCTCATGGGCCTGCCGCTGCTTCTCGCCTCCACGGGGCTGGTCTGCTCCATCGGCGGCATCGCCTTGATCCGCGCCATGTCGAGCCGCGAGCCGGCGGTGGCCCTGCGCTTCGGCACCATCGGCGCGCCGGTGCTGTTCATCGCGCTGGCCTTCGTGGTGATCAACGCCTTCGGAC
>JBMCWS010000098.1:0-9573 GCA_048621375.1 Pseudomonadota bacterium
CCACGGTGCCCTGCATGGGGGCGCTGATGCCCCGCGTGCCGGGCTCGGGCTCGGGACCCGGCGCCGGGCCGGGTACGGCGCCGGCGGCGGTTCCGGCCGGTGTGGCGTGGCGAGCGGGCATGGCCTGCATCAGCTCCGCCGTATGGTCCTCGACGAAGCGGGTGTAGACGGCGTTGTTGCGTACCGCCTCGTGAGCGAGCAGGGCTCGCAGAAACTCCAGGTTGGTGGACACGCCTTCGATGCGGAATTCCTCGAGCGCGCGGGCCGCGCGGTCGAGCACCGCCGTGAGATCGGAAGCAATGTCCGCCACCACCACTTTCGCCAGCAGCGAGTCGAAAGCCGGACTGGTGGTATAGCCGGCGTAGCCGTAGGTCTCTACGCGCACGCCGCGTCCCGTGGGAACCTCGAATGCGGTGAGCGTGCCGCCGGCGGGGCGGGTGGAGCCGTCCACCTCCATGGTTTCCATGTTCACCCGGGCCTGCACGGCGCGGCCCCGTGGGGCCGGCACCTGCTCCCGGTCGAGGCCGAGCTCGGTTAGGGAGGCGCCCGTGGCCAGCGCGATCTGGGTCCGCACCAGGTCCACGCCGGTGATCTCCTCCGTCACCGTGTGCTCCACCTGCAGGCGGGCGTTGGCCTCGATGAACACGAAACGTTGCTCGGGGTCGGCGTCGTCCACCAGGAATTCCATGGTGCCCAGGTTGTCGTAGCGGGCGTGCTCCGCCAGGCGGACCGCCGCCTCCACCAGTCCCCGCCGGGTCTCCGGCAGCAGTCCGGGGCTGGGTGCCAGCTCGATCAGCTTCTGATGGCGGCGCTGCAGGGTGCACTCCCGCTCCCAGAGGTGGCTGACCTGGCCGTCGGCGTCGCCGAGGACCTGTATTTCCACGTGCCGCGCGCGTTCCACGAGCTGCTCCACGTAGAGCTCGGGGTTGCCGAAAGCGGTTCCGGCCTCCGAGGCGCAGCGCTCCCACGCCGTCTCGATCGCGCCGGCGTCACGGACGATGCGCATTCCCCGGCCGCCACCCCCGGCCACCGCTTTGATCACCATGGCGGCACCCGGCGGCAGCTCGGCGAAGAACGCCCGCGCCTCTGCGGGATCGGTGGGCCCCACCGTGCCCGGCAGCACGGGCACGCCGCATTCGGCGGCCAGCTCGCGGGCCGTCACCTTGTGGCCGAAGCTCTCCAGGATCTCCGGGCGCGGACCCACGAACACCAGTCCCGCGTCCCGTACCTGTCTGGCGAAGTCCACGTTCTCGGACAGAAAACCGTACCCCGGGTGCACCCCGTCACAGCCAGTGCACTGTGCCATCGTCACCAGCGCGTCTGCGTCCAGATAGCCGGCGCCGCCCCGGCCCGGCAGGGCCACCGCCTGATCCGCCCGGCGCACGTGCAGTGAGGTGGCGTCGTCGTCGGTGTACACCGCCACCGTTTCGATCCCGAGGTCGGCGGCGGCACGGGCGATGCGGATGGCGATCTCTCCGCGATTGGCAATGAGCAGGCGCTTCAACATCTGAACTCCTGGTTTTTCGTCGGTCAATTCGTCTCCACGGGCGCTCTTCGGATATCTACGCGCCGTCCGGGTCCTCCGCGAGGTTACGCGCGAGGGCGGTGCTGAACCAGTGTGCCGCGGGGTTGTCGGCCGTTCGCGACGCTGGTGTAGAATCCGCGGTTCACACCATTGTTGCGGCGCCGATCCGATGCAGCAGACAGCCCAGAGCTTCGAGGTAACCCCGGACAATTTTCAGTCGGCGGTGGTCGAGCGCTCCCGCCAGGTGCCGGTGATTCTGGTCTTCTGGGCCGACCAGGTTCCGCCGTCGGCGGAGCTCCGGCGTACCCTGGAAGCCGTGGCGCGCCCGTACGAAGGCAAGGTGGATATCGCCACGGTGGACGTCTCGCAGGATCAGACCCTGGCTCAGCACCTGCGAGTGCAGGGGCTGCCGAGCCTGCGCGTGGTCCACGACGGGCAGATCGTCGAGCAGCTCGACGGTCCGCAGACGGAGGGCGCGTTGCGCCAGTTGCTCGATCAGCTCACCACCTCCCCGGCGGAAATGCTGCGGGAAGAGCTGACCCGGCTCATGGAGGCGGGTCAGTACGATCAGGCGCTGGGCATCCTGCAACAGGCCATCCAGGAAGAGCCCCATAACCAGGGGTTTCGGGTGGAGCTCGCCGACGTCCTGGCGCTGAAGGGCGACGCGGAGCAAGCGCGGCGCGCGCTGGCGGACGTCGCCGCCGACGCCGAGGAACGCGACCGGCCGCAGACCCGCATCGAGTTCCTCGAGGAAGCCGAGGGCCTGGATACCGCCGAGTCGCTGGAGCGCCGGCTCGCGGCGGACCCGGAGGATCTGGAGGCACGCTATCAGCTTGCGGTGCGCGAGGCGGTGGCCGCGCACTACGAGCAGGCGCTGGAGCACGCATTGGCGGTGCTGCGCACGGATCGGGAGTTTCGCGACGACATCGGCCGCCTGACCATGATCCGTATCTTCAAACTGCTCGGCAAAGGCTCCGAGCTGGCGTCGCGTTACCGGCGGCGCATGTTCAACTTCATGCATTGATCGTGATCTGGGTCCGGTCCTCGCGGCGTCGCTGACCTATTCTTCCCGAATGGCATGATCGGTAGCGAGTCGGCGACATGGATGCGCAGGTACGCTCACCGCTCGTTTTGAGCTGGCAACGGCGGCGCGCCGTTCTGGACGACCGGCGCAGCAACCTGACCCTGGGCGCCGTGGCGGACGCCGGGCTGCAGGTGGAAGGCGAATTCACGTCCCGGTGCCACGCGACCATCGAGCGGCGCAAGCAGTTCTATGTGCTGGTGGATCACAGCACCAACGGCACCTTCGTGCAGACGGAGGACGAGCAGGTGAGCTACGTGCACCGCGGCGAGCTGACGCTATGGGGCGAGGGCTGGATCAGTCTCGGCGAGCCGCCGTCGGCGGCCTCCGCCGTACGGTTTCGTCACGACTGACGGAGGTGGGCCCGGTGCAATGGACCTGGCGCAGCGCGCAGCAGACTCACCGCGGCAACCGGCGGCGGCTCAACGAGGATGCGGTGGTGAGCCGACCCGACTGCGGCCTGTGGGCGGTGGCCGACGGCATGGGCGGTCATCAGGCCGGAGATGTGGCCAGCCGCGCCATTGCCGCCACGCTGTCCGGGGTCGCCCTGTCCGGGGCCCTGTCGGCGCGGGTGGACGCTGTGGAAGACGCCCTGGTGGCGGTGAATGACGAGCTGCGGCTGCACGCCGCCAGCCGGGGCCTCGGCACCACCATTGGCAGCACGGTGGTGGCGATGGTGGTTCGGAAGTCGACGGCAGTGGTGTTGTGGGCCGGGGACAGCCGACTGTATCGGCTGCGGGGCGGAACCGCCGAGCAGATCACCCGGGACCACAATCCGGTGAGTGACCTGCTCGAGACCGGTGCCGTCACCGAGGAAGAGGCGATGGCTGCCGACACCCACATCGTTACCCGCGCCGTCGGCGGGCAATCCCGGCTGTTTCTGGACGTGGCGGTGTTCGACGTGGCCCTCACCGACACCTTCGTGCTCTGCAGCGACGGCCTGTACCGGGAGCTCGACCTGGACGAGCTGGCGCTGCCGCTGGCCCGGCAGTCTCCCGACGCCGCGGCGCAAAGCCTGCTGCGCCGCTGTCTCGATGGCGCCGCCGACGACAACGTGTCCGTAGTGGTGGCGCGGCCGGAGGCGGCATGACCGATCAGCCTCACGACGCCACGGTGCTGCGCTCGGAATCCAGTCTGAGCGGGGGGCGCGGTCAGGGCGGCGACAGCGCCAGCGCGCCGCGGGTGCTCAAGCAGCGCTTCGTGCTCGACGAGAAACTCGGCAGTGGCGGCATGGGCACGGTGTTCCGGGCCAAGGACCTGCGCAAGGTGGAAGCGCAGGACCGCAACCCCTACGTCGCTATCAAGGTACTGAACAATGACTTCCGGGAGCACCCCGAAGCGTTCATCGCGCTGCAGCGCGAGGCGGCGAAGTCCCAGGCGCTCTCGCACCGCAACATCGTCTCGATCTACGACTTCGACAAGGACGGCGACGTTCCCTTCATCATCATGGAGCTCCTCGAAGGCGAGGAGCTGGCCACGCTGCTGCGGCGCTATCCCACCGGGCTGCCGGACGACATGGCCTGGTCCATCATCCGGTGCGTGTGCGATGCCCTCGAGCACGCCCACGACGCCGGCCTGGTGCACGCGGATTTCAAGCCCGGCAACGTCTTCGTGGCCGCCGATCACAGCGCCAAGATTCTGGATTTCGGCATCGCTCGCGCGGTACAGATCAATCAGGCGGCTCAGGGCGACGAGACCGTTTTCGATCCCACCCGTCTGGCGGCGCTGACCCCGCCATACGCCAGCCGCGAGATGCTCGAGGGCGCGGACGCTGAGATTCGCGATGACCTGTACGCGCTGGGGGTGGTGATCTACCTGATCCTCACCGGCCAGCACCCTTATCAGCGCACGCCAGCGGACGAAGGCGCGCGGCAGGGGTTGCGGCCGGAACGCGTCCGGCGTCTGAGTCGCCGCCAGTGGCGGGGGTTGGAACGCTGCCTGGCCTTTGATCGCGCGGACCGTCCCGAGTCCATCGCCGAGCTCCGCCGGGCGCTGCTGCAGAGCTCGCCCTGGCGCTCGCGCTCCGTGGTGGTGGGTGTGGCTGCCGTGCTGGCCACTCTGGCCGTGAGCGCTTACAAGGAGGGTGCGGCGGTGCAGGAAGCCCGGGTGGAGGCGCGTCAGACGACCCTGCTGGATGCCCAGGTCGCGCGGGTGACGACGTTGCTCGAGGCCCCGGAGATAGATGCCGACTGGGAAGACGAAGTCGCGGAGGAGGTGGCGACGCTGCGGGCGCTGGAAGGCTTCGACGCCGGCAACAGCGACGTGCTCCCCGAGCTGCGCGCCCGCTATCTCGAGGAGATCGTGACGGCCGGGGATCCCGACCGCGCCGTGGCGCTGTATCGACGGGCTCAGGCGTACGGAACACTGCCCCGGGCCCGGGCCCATCTCGAGGCCGTGTTGCGAGGCGACCTGGAACGGTTGCTGGACGCGCCGGCGCTCACCGAGTCGTGGATGAACGCGCTGCAGCGCGCCCTCGGCCGTTATCGGGCCGCGTTCCCCGCCAGCCCGGAGCTGGCGGCGCTGCGGCTGCAAGTGGTTTGGGTGCTGGATGCAGCCGTGGGCAAGCTGGCGCCGGACGAGTTGCCCGCGGCGCGGCGGGCGCTGGCGCTTCTCGAGGCCTACAGCTTCGACCTGGAGCCGGTGGTGTCGCTTGAGCGTCGCCTGGCCGAGACGGAGCGGACGCTGCGGGCCCGGGAAGCGGCGCAGCGCCGCCGGGCGGCGCTGGCCGATTTTCGCGGCGAGCTCGAGGAGGCCTTGAGTGGTGCGTGCCTGCGTTTCGATCCGGAACCGGCGGCGCAGGTGCTCGACCGCTGGACCAGCCGGTATCCCGACTTCGAGAGCGAGGGCCGGTCGCGGATCAGCCAGCGTCTGCAGCGTTGCCTGAGCCGGCTCGAGGCCGTCGACCAGGCTCGCGCGCGCCGGCTCCGCGAGCGGGCTTCGACGCTGTTCGGCACCCTGCCGGGGCTGGAGGCCGGACAGGCCGCCGGCGCGCCGCGTCCGGAGGCCGCGGCGCGGTGCGTGCCGGAGCCGCTGCACGCCGTCACGCTCCTGCGGGAGGTGACGTGACGCTGATGAAACTGCGACCCGAGGTGGTGCGGCTGCGCCGGATCGCGCGCGCCCATGCGGCGGGCGAGGTGGACGAAGCCGAGTATCGACGGGCCCGGCGCGAGGTCATCGACAACTTCTCGCCGCCGCCCCCGGACGGCGAGCTCACGCGCCCGCGCTGGTCAGAGGCGCCGACCCTGCGCAAGGACGAGCAGGCAGCCGAGATGGTCGAAGCGCCGACAGCCGCGGCCGGCCGCCAGCGGCGCTGGCTGTGGCTCGGTGCGCTGGGCCTGGTGCTGCTGGGCTGCTACCTGGCGTTACGCCAGGGGCTCGACGTTTGAGCGGGGCTGCGACCCGATAAAACCGTTGGACTCTGCCGCAGCATGGCCGTTTGCCGCACAGCAGCATCGCAAGCGGGGTGGCAGCCGTCCCGTGAGTGGATACTAACGCAGCAGCGGGCGCTCGTTATGCACAGGGCGCAGTTTTGCTCGACAGCCATGGCAATTGGGTGAGATCGTTCACCTGGTCCATGATGTGGTGTTTATAACATGTTGATCTATAAGGGTTTGTTGCTCCGGCCGGCACGCCTGGACGGCCCGACGCCGGCGCCCTTGCCGGACCGCTCCAGACACTGTGCAGAAGTTATCCTCAGAGTTATCCACAGGATAACCAGGTGGCGAAGGTGAGCATCGGAGTTCCCCGCGCATAGTCGGGCGCCACGGTGGGCCGGCCCTCGGCGGCGAGACTGACGGCCATGCCGAAGGCGACGAAAACCACCACGACGAGCACGCTGGCGGCCAGCGTGGCGCGGGGCGCGCGGATGCGGGACAGTCGGAACGTCGGGGGCATGTGCAACTCCTGTCGGGCTCCGTCCGGTGTGGTTGGATCGCCGCTTCGTCATCAACAACCGTGCCAATCCGGCATCAGGAAAAAGACATGGTTTTTCAGGAAGTTGTGGTCTGTGGTGGGCGGGGCGGCTGCCCCGGGCCGGTGCATCCGACCAGATCTTGGTGCACCTCCCCGATGCCGTCCCGGCGCCGCCGCTGCGGCAGCGCCTGGCCGGCGCCGGTATTTGAGCTACATTGAAAGGGCAGGGTCCACCAGGGCGAGCCGATGTCGTCACCACGTTTCGACGTGCCTCTCGAGAAATCGCACGCTGTGCTCAAGAAGGTGCTGCCGCTCATGAGCCAGCAGCGAGTGCCCACCATTCCGGAGAACTACGCGGTCTGGTACGACTTCGTGGCGCGCACCGACCCGCAACTGGTGGCGGAGATCAGCGATCGCATCGCGCGCGGCGCGGCGTTCTCGCCGTCGGTGTGCGAGGAGCTGTACGACCGTTACTTCCTGACGGCCTTCCGGGCCGAGGTGGACGACATCCAGTCGAGCCTGCGCAAAGCCATCGAGAGCATGCTCGGTGAGCTCGGTGAGCTGGGGGAGGAGATCAGCAGTTTCGCCAGCGTTCTGGACGAGGCAGGGGAGTCGATCCGCGAGGCGCCGTCTCCCGAGCAGCTCGAGGCTCTGGTGACCATGCTCGCCCGGGAAACCCGGGCCGCCCGGCAGCGCAGCGCCGACGTCGAGCGCTCGCTGCATGACATGACCGACGAGATCGCCCGGCTGCGGGCCCAGGTCAACACCCTGTCGCGGGATTCGCTGCGCGACGCGCTCACCGGCGTCGCCAATCGAGGCGCCTTCGACGATGCGCTGCCGCGCATGACCCGGGAAGCCGAGGCCAGCGGCAGCGCCCTGTGTCTGCTGCTGGTGGACGTGGACGACTTCAAGGGCTTCAACGACACCCACGGGCATCTGGTGGGGGACGAGGTGATGCGCCTGGTCGCCCAGGAAATTCAGCGCGCGGTGAAAGGGCGTGACTTCGTAGCCCGCTACGGGGGCGACGAGCTCGCGGTGCTGCTGCCCGAGACCGCCTACGAGGGTGCCCTGGTGCTGGCGGAGAGCATCCGCGCTCTGATCGCCGCACAGGTGCTCGGCAACCATGCCGGGCGCAGCATCGGCACCCTCACCGTGTCGGTGGGTGTGGCGCAGTTCCGCCGCGGCGAAGCGCCCATGGCACTGCTCGATCGCGCGGACGCTTGCCTCTACCACTCCAAGGCCGAGGGCCGCAACCGGGTCACCGGAGAGGGCGAGCTGCCGGAACCCCGCCCGGCGGCCTCACAACCGGGCGCGACACGGTAGAATGCCCGTTTTCGACGGGGAACGGGATGTATCTGACACAGGGAATCCACAGAGCCGTGCAGTTGTACGGCGACCGGCCGGCCCTGGTTGGGGAGGACTTTCACTCGAGCTGGCGCCGGTTCGCGGATCGGGTGGCGCGCCTGGCGGGCGTGCTTCATGATCTGGACGTCGGCCCCGGGGACCGGGTGGCCATGCTGGCGGCGAACTCGCCGCGCTACGTGGAGTTCTACTTCGCGACCTTGTGGGCCGGCGGTGTGATGGTACCCGTCAACGCCCGCTGGTCCACGCCGGAGAAGGCCCACTGCCTGAACGACGCCGGCGTTCGCGTGCTGCTGGTGGACTCGGCCGCGGTGCCCGAGGTTCCCGCCCTGCGCGAGGCCTGCCCGGGGCTGGCGGGGATCATCGAAGCGGACGCGGCGTCCGGCTCCGGTTATCCCGCCTACGAGACCCTGCTGGCCGACCGGGCGCCGGTGGCGGACGCGGAGCGCGGCGGCGACGACCTGGCGGCGTTGTTCTATACCGGCGGCACCACGGGCCGGTCCAAGGGTGTCATGCTCAGCCACGCGAACCTGCTGGCCAATTCCATGAACGCGCTGGCGAACCTGGGCATTCGTGACGACAGCGTGCACCTGCACGTCTCGCCGCTGTTCCACGTGGCCGGCGGTTCCCGGGTGTTCACGGTGACCGTCGCCGGCGGGACCCATGCCGTGATCCCGCGCTTCGAGCCGGCGGCGTTCCTCGACGCCATCGAGCGGTACCGCGTCACCGTGACCGTGGTGGTGCCCACCATGCTCAATGCGCTGCTGCAGTACCCCGACCTGGACCGTTACGATCTCTCCAGCCTGCGCCTTCTCACCTACGGCGCCTCGCCCATGCCCGAGGCCTTGTTGCGCCAGGCCATGGAGCGCCTGCCCGGGGTGGAGTTCCTGCAATCCTACGGCATGACCGAGCTGTCACCGGTGGCCACGTGCCTGCCGCCCCGTTACCACGTCTTCGAGGGGCCGGACGCCGGCCGCATCCGCTCCGCCGGCCAGGCGGTGTTCAACGCCGACGTGGCGGTGATGGACGCGGAGGACCGGCCGCTGCCGGCCGGCGAGGTGGGCGAGGTCTGTGTCCGCGGCCCCATGGTCATGCAGGGCTACTGGGGGCAGGAGGCGCTCACCGAGCAGACGCTGCGCGGCGGCTGGATGCACACCGGCGATGCCGGCTACCTGGACGAGGAGGGATTCCTCTTCCTGGTCGACCGGGTGAAGGACATGATCATCAGCGGCGGCGAGAACGTCTACTCCGCGGCCGTGGAGGACGTGATCTATCGCTTTCCGGGGGTGAACGAATGCGCGGTGATCGGCGTCCCCAGCGACGCCTGGGGCGAGGCGGTGCACGCGTTCGTGGTACCTCGTGCCGGCGCCGAGCTCGACGTGGACGCGCTGCTGGCCCATTGTCGCGAGCACCTCGCCGGTTACGAATGCCCGAAGTCGGTGGAGCTCCGCACAGAGGAACTCCCCAAGAGCGGGCCCGGCAAGATTCTCAAGAGCGAGTTGCGGGCGCCGTTCTGGGCCGGCGAGTCCCGGAGTATTCGTTGATCCGCCGGCGCCTGCCGGCGCGCTCCGCCGTCGGCGTGCTGGCACTGCTGTGGACGTTCCCTGCCGCGGCGGCAGCGACCGGCGCGGGCGCGGAGATCGGGGACGTGCTCACGGTTCGCAATGCGGCGCCGGTGGCGGCGCTGTTCGGC
>JBMCWS010000099.1:0-9520 GCA_048621375.1 Pseudomonadota bacterium
CATTTGATCCGCACACGCGATTTCCTTTCGCGGCGGGTCCCGGGGCCCCTTGCAGCGGTCTCGCGCCCGATCAGGGAGCAGCCGCCGCACGCGCGCGGCGCAGCCCCTGAACCACCTCGGCGAGCCGCGCTCCGGCACGGTCCACCTCCGCCTCGGTGGTGTATCGACCGACGGTAAACCGCAGTGACGCATGGGCCAGGTCGTCCGGCACGCCCAGGGCGCGCAGGACATAGGAGGGCTCGATGGTCGCGGACGTGCACGCTGATCCGCTCGATACGGCCACGTCGTCCAGAGCGAGCAGCAGGGTCTCGCCGTCGACCCCCTCGAAAGAGACGTTGATCAACCCCGGCAGGCGCTGCTCCTCGTGGCCGTTCAGGTGCGTCCCGGGGATCTGGCGAAGGTGCGCGAGCAGCCGGTTGCGCAGCTCGAGAATGCGGGCGTTCTCCCGGTTCATGTCGCGCTCGAGAATGGCGCAGGCCTCACCCATGCCCACGATCTGGTGCGTGGCCAGGGTACCGGAACGCATGCCGCGCTCGTGACCGCCGCCGTGAATCAGCGGGGTCAGCCGCACCGGCGGCTCGCGGCGCACGTACAATGCCCCCATACCCTTGGGGCCGTAGATCTTGTGGGCCGACAGCGAGATCAGATCCAGCGGCATGCTCTGCACGTCCAGGAGCACCTTTCCCGCCGTCTGCGCCGCGTCCGTGTGCATCACCACCCCGGCGTCGCGGCACACCGCCCCGATGGCGTCCACGTCGTTGATGACGCCGATCTCGTTGTTGGCGTGCATGATCGACACCATCAGCGTGTCGTCCCGCAACGCCGCCCGCACTTGCTCCGGACCGATCCGGCCGTCGGCGGCAGGCTCGAGGTAGGTGACCTCGAAGCCCTTCGTCTCCAGGTAGCCGCAACTGTCCAGCACGGCCTTGTGCTCGATGGCACTGGTGACGATGTGGCGCCGGCTGGCCCCGTCGGCGAGCCCCTTCAGGGCCAGGTTGTCGGATTCCGTGGCACCGGAGGTCCAGACGATCTCGCGCGGGTCGGCGTTCAGCAGGCTCGCCACCTGGGCCCGTGCTTCTTCCACCGCCTCCTCGGCCTGCCAGCCGTAGACGTGGGAGCGGGACGCCGGGTTTCCGAAGTTGCCCTCGACCAGCAGGCAGTCGCTCATTCTTTGCGCTACCCGCGGATCCACCGGCGTCGTGGCGGCGTAATCCAGATATACCGGCTTGTCCATCACAACGTCCGCGCCGAAATGAATTGCTCGTCCTGCCGCAGGGCCACGTCGCGCACCGGGCGCTGGGATACCAGGGTCTCGAGCGTGATGCCGGACAGGAACCGGTCGATGCGGTCGGTGAGCGCCATCCACAGGTCGTGGGTGAGACAGGTGGCGCCGTCCTGGCAATCCGCGGTGCCCTTGCAGCGGGTAGCGTCCACGCCTTCGCCAACGGCCGCAATGATGTCCAGGACGTTGACCTCGCGCGGGGGCAGCGCCAACTCGTAACCGCCCCCGGGACCACGCACGCTGCGCAGCAGCCCGGAGCGCTTCAGTTTGCTGAAGAGTTGCTCGAGATAGGCACTGGAGATGTCCTGGCGATCCGCCACCTCGGCCACGCTCACCGGCCCCTGCTGCTGATGCAGCGCCACGTCGAGCATGGCGGTGACGGCGTAACGGCCTTTGGTCGTGAGTCGCATGATCGCAGTATGCAATACCCGAGTATTTTGATCCACTATTCGCCGGAATGCTGCAGAGCACCCGGCGCCACCTCTTTCAGGATGCCCCGCAGCATCTGCACTTCCTTTTCGTCGAGGGCCACCCGGGTGAACAGCCGCCGCAGCCGTGTCATGGTCTGGCCCGGGTTGCCCGGGTCGAGAAACCCGCTCGCCACGAGCACGGCTTCGAGGTGCCCGAAGAAGCCCTCGAGTTGATCGACGGTGGCCAGCGGCTGATCCCACGCCGGCCGGGGCGGCGGCGCGGCCGCCGCGTGCTGCTTGTAGAGCTCGTAGCACACCACCTGCACTGCCATGGCCAGGTTCAGGGACGGATAATCCGGGTTGGCCGGGATCTGCAGATGGCAGTGACAGCGCATGAGCTCGTCGTTGCTGAGCCCGTTGGTCTCGCGGCCGAAGACCACCGCCGCGCGGACGTCCGCGGGCTGCGCCAGCACCTCGGCAGCCGCATCCTCCACCGACTTGAGCGGCCACGGAATCCGCCTCGCCCGGGTGCTGGTGCCCACGACCCAGTGGCAGTCCGCCACCGCGGCCTCCACACTGTCGAACACCTCGACCGTCTCCAGCAGGTCCCCGGCGCCGGCGGCCCGCCATTCCGCCTGAGGATCGGGAAAGCGTCGGGGATTCACCAGCGCGAGCCGGGACAGCCCCATGGTCTTCATGGCCCGGGCCGCGCCGCCGATGTTCCCGGGATGGCTGGGTTCCACCAGCACGACGCGGATCGCCGATAGTCGGTCGTCGTTCACCTGTCATCTCCATCGCTGCCTTGCTAGCATACCGCGCCCTGCACAGCGAGCCGTCCCCCCATGCAGCCAATGGCCAACATCGCCTTGCGCGCCGCCCGCCAGGCGGGGCAGATCATGCTGCGCGCCATGGATAGACTGGACACCCTGGAAGTGGAGGAGAAGGGTCGCAACGACTTCGTCTCCAACGTGGACCGGGAAGCGGAAAGCGCGATCGTCGAGGCGTTGCACAAAGCTTATCCCGACCACGGCGTCCTCGGCGAGGAACACGGGCACGCGTACACCGGCAACAGCGCCGGCAGCGATACCGAGCACACCTGGATTATCGATCCGCTGGACGGAACGACGAACTACCTGCAGGGCATTCCGCACTTCTGTGTGTCCATTGCGCTGCAGAAGGGGCGCCGCCTCGAGCACGGCGTGATCTTCGACCCCCTACGCAACGAGGCGTTCGTGGCCAGCCGCGGCCACGGCGCTCAGTTGAACGGCAAGCGAATCCGCGTGAGCCGGACCAACCGGCTGGAGGACGCCCTGCTCGGCACCGGCATCCCGCCCGGCGCCATCAGCGCCCATCTGGATCCTTACATGGACATGCTGAAGGATCTGACCGCCACTTGCCGCGGCATCCGCCGCGCCGGCTCGGCGGCGCTGGATCTCGCGTACGTGGCGGCCGGCCGTACGGACGGCTTCTGGGAGCTGGCGCTGTCGCCCTGGGACATCGCTGCCGGCACCGTGCTGGTGCGGGAAGCGGGCGGTTTCGTCGGGGATCTGGCCGGCGGCGACGCGTTCATGAAGACCGGCCACATCGTCGCCGCCAACCCGAAGTGCTTCAAGCTCATGGTGCAGCACATCCGACCGCACTTGACCGACGCGCTGCGCGGCGCCTGACGCGCCCCCGAGCCGCGCACCGGACTTCAGTCCGACGCGGAGGCCACCCCGCCTTCGGATCCGCCGGAGGTGTCGGAACGGCCCGCTGGCTTGGGCTCACCCGGCTGGCGGGCGGCCTCGGCAGCCTGGGCAGCGGTGGCTTGCGCTTCCTCCACCCTTTTCCGGCCCTCCTCTTTGAGCCGCTCGGTGGCTTCCTCGCTGTGCTCGCCGATCCACTCGTCCTCGGCACGCGTGGCCGGCATCATCGCGCCGATCAAGGCGCCCGCAGCGATTCCCAGCGCGCCCAGCGCCAGCGGCTGCTCGCGGCTCAGATAGGCGTAGCCATCGCCCAGGCTGCGCATCCCAGATCGGGATGCCTGACCCAGCCGCTGGGCGGTCTGTCGGCTGCTGCCGGCCATTCCGCTCACGGCATTGCGCGCGCCGGACGCGGCGCTGCCCACCTTTTCACGGGCGCCCTGAGCCGCCGAGGTGCCGCCGTCGCCGCTTCGCGCCGCCGCGCCGCGGGCCTTCGCGGCGATCCCGGAAGCCCGTTCGCCGAGGGATGGTCCAGCGGATTGCGCCCGCTCCGGCGGGCGCCCGGAGGCGCTGATCAACCACGCCAGCCCCACCCCGGTCACGAGCAGCGGCAAGGGATTGTTGCGCACCTGCGTGGAAAGATTACGGCCGAAGTCGCCACCGTTCTCCCGGATCGTGGCCATGGCCGTATCGATCATCTGGCCCGGCGAGAATCGCCGCTCCAGATCCTCGAGCGTCCGTTCCAGGTGATCCCGGGCGCGGTCCGCCCTGTGTTCCAGTTCTCGGGTATCTCTATGCATTGCCTGTCTCTACTCGCTCGTCTGGATGCGTCTGTCGCCCGACCATGTCCCGATCCTTGCGCAGGGAGTCCATGGTGTGGCGCGGGGTGAAGCTCTCCGGCTGCACCTTGCTGCGTCCGGTCATGAACATGATCAGACCGATCAAGGTCACCACGCCGCCCACGATCAGCGCCGCCGCCCAGCCCGGCATGATCTCCGCGAGACCGAGCGTGGCCGCGGCGAGCAGGAACAGCACGCCGGCGTACATCACGGCGCCCCCGCCTATCGCGGCGCCCGCGCCTGCCTTGGCCTCGTCGATGGCGTTCGCCACCTCCGAGGTGGCCAGTTGCATCTCGCTGCGCACCAGCAGGGTCACGTCATCCACCACCTGGCGGAACAGGCGTGCCACGGAGGCCGGATGCATGGTCGCAGTGCTCGTGGTGCCGCCGTTGCCGTCGCCCGGCGTGCGCTGGCGCGCTTCCGCCTGGCCCGCCTGCATCCGCGATGCGGCATCCTCGCGCTCGGGTCGGGAACCCGGTTCAGTCGACGTGTCACTCATGTCGCCCTCCAGGACTTCCGGTGGTGGTGGACGGGGAGGTGGCGGCAGCGGTCGCCGCACTCTCGGTCGCCAGCGCCGCTTCGCCGCCGTAGGCCGCTCCGCCCGGATTCTGCTCCTGCCCCGAGACGCTTCGGTGCTCCGGGGCCGAGGCCTTGAAGAAACGGCTCAGGGCCACGCCCAGCGCCACGCTGCCGGCGACGAAGATCGCCGGATTGGCGCGGGCCAGTCGACTCGCGTCCCGAGTGAGGTCTTCGACGCTGCGGGACTCGAGCTGGCCGGCGAGCCCGGACAGGCGCCCGGACAACGTCGAGATCGCCTGCGCCAGGGTTTCCTGCCCCTGGGACGAGAGGCTCCTGGCGGCTTCGTCCAGCGCCTCCGAGGTGCTCGCTACGGTATCGGCAGCCGTGGACTTTCCCTGTTCCAGACGCTGCCGCGTCTCGGACTTGGCGGCTTCCACCGCTTCCTGACCCGTCTGGCGAACACGCTCGCCGGCGTCCGCCTCGCCGCGAGGATCCCCGTTGCCCCGGGGCTGGTTCGTGGGATCGGGTGATTTCATCGTGGAACTTCTCCTGCTTGGTACCTCGGGAAGAGACCGCTGCCGCGGCTCGCCCCCGACTGATCGGTACGTACAGAAAGTGCAGATTCCATGCCACAGGCCCGCTGCCGGGCGGCCGACGAGACTTTGCAGGCCATAGGCGCGGCGCCCGGAGGGCACCCGCTGCCTGCCGCCGGCCTGGTAGCGTTTACACGGGGGAGGTAAGTTGTGCCACGGTCCGCCGCAGCCTCAGGGGTTCTCGGCCTCGCCTTCCTTCTCCGGGAGCAGCAGATCCTCGCGTCGCAGGTTCAGCAGCACCAAAATGTTGGACGAAACGTAGATGGACGAGTAGGTGCCCACCAGGACACCGATGGTGAGCGCCGCAGCGAAGCCGCGGATGGTTTCCCCCCCGGCCACCAGCAGCGCCAGCAGCACCAGCAGCGTGGTCAGCGAGGTCACCAGGGTGCGCGCCAGGGTTTCGTTCAGGGAGCGATTGATCACATCCACCGGCGCAGCCCGACGGATGTTGCGGAAGTTCTCGCGAATCCGGTCCGACACCACGATGGTGTCGTTCAGCGAATAACCGATCACGGCCAGCAGGGCCGCCAGCACCGACAGATCGAAGGTCCACTGAAACAGCGAGAAGAACCCCACCACCACGATCACGTCGTGGGCCAGCGCCACCACGGCACTGACGGCGAACTGCTTGGTGAAACGGAACAGGATGTAGAGCATGACGATGGCAAGCGCCGCGATCAGCGCGATTCCCGCATCGTCGCGCAGCTCTTCACCCACCGCAGGACCGACGAAATTCGACTGCAGCAGGGTGACGCCGCTCTCGTAGTCGCGCAGGGCAGCCAGGATCTGATCGCCGATGTCCGCCTGCCCGTTCCCCTCCTGCGGTGGCATGCGCACCAGCAGCTCGCGCTCGCTGCCGAAGTACTGAACCACCCCGCCCTCGAAACCTGCCTGCTCCAGGTAGCCGCGGACCTCGGCCGGCTCCTCTGGCTCCGGGAACTCCACTTCCACGAGGGTGCCACCGGTGAAGTCCAGCCCGAGATTGAGGCCCTGAAGGAGCAGATCCGACAGCGCCAGAAGCACGAATCCGATGGAGACGGCGGCCGCGATCCGGCGCTTTCCCATGAAATCGATGCGCGGTGTCTTCATATGGCCAGCCTCTCGAGGTTGCGCCCGCCGTACATGAGATTCACCAGCGCCCGGGTGACCATGATCGCCGTGAACATCGAGGTGACGATGCCCACGGCCAGCGTCACCGCAAATCCCTTCACGGGGCCGCTACCGATGGAGAAGAGGATGATGGCGACGAAGAAGGTGGTGATGTTGGCATCCAAAATGGTGACCACGGCGCGGTCGAAGCCGGTCTGGATGGCCGCCTGGGGCGCCGAGCGCTGCGCCTCCTCCCTAATCCGCGAGAAGATGAGCACGTTCGCATCCACCGCCATGCCGACGGTGAGTACGATGCCGGCGATGCCCGGCAGCGTCAGGGTGGCGCCGAGTACCGACATGATCGCCAGAATCAGCACCAGATTGGCGGTGAGCGCCACGTCGGCGGCGAGGCCGAACCACTTGTAGTAGGCCAGCATGAACACCAGTACCAGCGCGAAGCCGATGATCACGGAATTGCGGCCCTGCTCGATGTTCTCCTCGCCGAGGCTGGCGCCCACGGTACGTTCCTCGACGATGTACATCGGCGCCGCAAGCGCGCCGGCGCGCAGCAGCAGCGCCAGGTCCCGGGCTTCGTCGAGCCCCAGACCGGTGATGCGAAAGCGAAAGCCCAGTGCGGACTGAATGGTGGCGACGTTGATGACCCGGCTGTCCTCCACCGTGTAGGGCACCACCACCTGCTCGCCATCGCGCATCTCGGTGCGCGTGCGGACGTTGAGCTCCTTGAAGATGATTGCCATGCGGTTACCCACGTTGTCCTGGGTAACGTCGTTCATGCGCTGCCCGCCTTCGTTGTCGAGCGTGATGCTCACCTGCGGCTGGCCCGTCTCGGGATCGAAGTCCTGGACCGCATTGGTGACCTGGTTGCCGGTGACGATGTCGGTTTTCTCCAGCTCCACCGGGGCACCCTCGTACTGGTAGGTCTCGGTCTCGCCCGGCCGCGCCGAGTCCCGCGCCACCAGGCGGAATTCCAGGTTGGCGAACTTGTTGATGATTTCCTTGGCCCGGGCGCTGTCCTGAACGCCGGGCAGATCCAGGACGATCCGGGCCCGGCCGAGCCGTTGCACCAGCGGCTCGGAGACGCCGAGCTCGTTCACCCGATTGCGGAGGCTGGTGAGGTTCTGCGAGATCGCGAAATCCTCCAGCTCGGCGACCTTCTCGTCGGTGAGGGCGAGCCGCAGTCCGGGGCGCCCCTCCACCGTGCGCTCGGAGATGGCGTAGTCTTCGAACCGGTCGGCGATCAGTTGCCGCGCCTCATCGCGGCCCTGGCCGGACTGAAAGCCGATCTCCAGCGCCCGGCCCTGCAGCCAATCGCGGCCGACGTAGCGAATCCGGTTCTCCACCAGCAGGTTGCGAATGGCCTCCTCGTTGCGCTCCATGCGGTCGCCGAGGAACTTCTCCATGTCCACCTCGAGCAGGAAGTGGACACCGCCCGACAGGTCGAGCCCCAGCGACATCGGCGATCCGCCGATGTCGCGCAACCACTCCGGCGTGGTGGACGCCCGGTTGAGCGCGACCACGTAGCGCCGCGCGTCGGTGGGGTTCAGCGCCGCCGCCACCAGATCGCGGCCGCGGAGCTGCTGCTCGTCGGTGTTCACCCGGATCAAGCCCGACTCGCCGTCGAAATCGAACCCGGCCACGGGAACGTCGGCGCTCTCGAGCGCCTCTACTGCGCGTTCCATGGCCGCCTCGTCCACCGGATAGGCGTCCTCGGTGGCGCGGATCTGCAGTGCCGGGTCGGGTTGGAACAGATTGGGCGCGGCGTAGAGGGCGCCGAGCACCAACACCATGAGCACGAAGAGATTGCGGCCGAGACTGTTGGTGTTGGGCGGTCGGCCGGTGGTGCGCGACGCCCCGAGCAGGTTGTGCCCCGCTGTGCCGGGCGACCTAGCCACGATCAGGACTCATCCAGGGACTTGATGGTTCCTTTTGGTAGCGTCGCGCCGACGGCCGATTTCTGGACACGCAGCTCGACGTCGTTCGCGACCTGCACCTTGATGAAGTCGTCCTCAACCTTGTTCACCTGACCGACGATGCCGCCGGCGGTGACCACCTCGTCACCCTGGCTGAGGCCCGCCATGAGCGCCTGATGCTCTTTGCGGCGCTTGCTCTGGGGCCGCCAGAGCAGGAAATAGAAAATGAGTACGAAGCCGCCGAGAAACAGCAGATTGATCAAGCCGGCATTGTCGGGCGGGGCCCCCTCGGCCGCGTGCGCCGCAGTTTCAAACAGGTTCATCTAGCGAGTCCCAACCGTCCTGCAGGGTCTGGATAAGGGAGCGGAATGTACCGGTTTCAATGGATTCGCGCAAACGAGCCATCAGGCCGTGGTAGTACGCCAGATTGTGATGGGTCATCAGAATGCTGCCGAGCATCTCGCCGCACCGCTCCAGGTGGTGGAGATAGGCCCGGCTGAAGTTGGCGCACGTGTAGCAGCAACATTCCGGATCCAGCGGACGGTCGGCAAGACGGTGACGCGCGTTGCGGATCTTCACGGTTCCCCGGGAGGTGAAGGCGTAGCCGTTGCGCGCGTTCCGTGTGGGCAGGACGCAGTCGAACATGTCCACCCCCCGGGCCACCCCCCGGACGAGATCCTCGGGGGTCCCCACCCCCATGAGGTAGCGTGGCTGGTGCACCGGCATGTGCGGGGTGACCGCATCCAGCATCTGCGTCATCTCCGCCTTGCTCTCCCCCACGGACAACCCGCCGATGGCGTAGCCGTCGAATCCCAGGTCCACCAGGCCGCTCAGACTCTCCCGCCGCAGGTGCTCGTACATGCCGCCCTGGACGATGCCGAACAGCAGCCCCGGATCCCCGTCACCGTAGGCCGCCCGGCAACGTTCGGCCCAGCGCAGGGACAGTTCCATGGAGTCGCGGGCCTCGGACTCGCTGGCCGGATACGGCGTGCACTCGTCGAACACCATGACCACGTCGGCGCCCAGACTGCGCTGCACGGCCATGGATGTCTCCGGGGTCAATTCCACCCGATCGCCGTTCACCGGCGAGCGGAAAATCATGCCCTGTTCGGAGATCTTGCGCAGCTCACCCAGGCTCCACACCTGAAAGCCGCCGGAATCGGTCAGGATGGGCC
>JBMCWS010000100.1:0-9484 GCA_048621375.1 Pseudomonadota bacterium
GAGTGCGAAGAGCAAACCAGCGGCGACGAGCGCGTCCGCCGGCAAGGGGGCAGCCAAGACCAAGGGCGCGAGCACCGGGAACACCGCGAAGACCACAGGCAAGGCCGCCAGCGGCGCCGCGACGAAGAGTCGGAGCGGCGCCACGGCCAAGAGCAGCACCGGCGCCCGGTCGGCGGCCGGCGCAACGACGTCGCGCAAGGCCAAGGCGCAGACGAAAGCCGCACAATCCACGGCGAAGGCACAGGGCAAGAGCACACAAAGCAAGAGCAAAAGCACCGCGAAGCCTGCAGAGAAGCAGCCCAGCACCCGGAAACAACGCTCTCCCCGGAGCACTTCGAAGGATTCCGCACGAGCAAGTATGGACAACCGTAAAGCCGCATCCGAGCCGGCAGAGACGCCGGCCCCTGCGCCGCGCACCTCGCCGGCCGACTCCCCGTTCAAGAACTTCACCCCCTACGAGCCGAAGCCGAACGAGGAGTACATGAGCGAGGAGCAGCTCGCGCACTTCCGCTCGATTCTCCTCAAGTGGCGCCAGGAGCTGATGGAGGAAGTGGACCGGACCGTCCACCACATGCGCGACGAGGCGGCGAATTTCCCGGACCCGGCGGACCGCGCCACCCAGGAAGAGGAGTTCAGCATCGAGCTGCGCACCCGCGACCGGGAACGCAAGCTGATCAAGAAGATCGACCAGACCATCGACCGTCTCGACCAGGAGGACTTCGGCTTCTGCGACACCTGCGGCGTCGAGATCGGTCTGCGCCGCCTGGAGGCCCGGCCGACCGCTACCCAGTGCGTCGACTGCAAGTCACTGGACGAAATCAAAGAGAGACAGCTCCACGGCTGACGTGACCGGAGCCGGCGACGGATCGACCGCCCGTTCCGGCGCCGGCCGATTCGCGCCTTCACCGACCGGCCCCCTGCACCTCGGCTCGCTGCTCGCGGCCACGGCCAGCTACCTGGACGCCCACGCGCTCGGCCTCGCCTGGCGCGTGCGCTTGGACGACCTCGACACCCCCCGCAATCAGCCGGGCGCGGAAACCACGATCCTGCGGGCACTGGAGGCCCACGGCCTGCTCTGGGACGGACCCGTCCAGCGCCAGAGCGAGCACGTCGACCACTACCGCGCGGCCCTCGACGCCCTGGCGGCGCAAGGCCTGTTGTTCTATTGCCGGTGCTCCCGGCGTGATCTGCGCGGTCACCCCAGCTACCCCGGCACCTGCCGGGGGCAAGTGGGTCCACGCGCGAACTGCGCCGTGCGGATCCGGGTCGACGACGCGGAGATCGCCTTCGACGACCTGCTCGAGGGGCCGCAGCACATGGCGCTCGGCCGGACCGGGGGCGATTTCGTGGTGCGGCGCCGGGACGGCATCATGGCCTATCAACTCGCCACCGCCGTGGACGACGGCGCCCCGGACATCACCCGCGCGATCCGCGGCCGGGACCTGCTCGACAGCACGCCCCGGCAGATCTTTCTCATGCGCCGCCTGGGCCTTTCCGAACCCGCTTACGGCCACCTGCCCCTGCTGGTGAACGCCGCCGGCCGCAAGCTTTCCAAGCAGACCCGGGCCGCGCCGCTGCAGCCGGAGCACGCGTCCGCCAATCTGGCGCGGGTTCTCCGGGCCCTGGGCGCCTCGCCGGACGACGCCCCGGACGGGGCCGGCTGCCGGGAGCTGCTCGCCGCCGCCGTGGCGCGCTTCACCCTGGCGCAGGTGCCCCGAGACGACAGCACGGTCCCCTGAGCCGGCACCCGTCCGGTGCCTACGGGCACCCGTCCGGTGCCTACGGCACCGGGGCTTTGTTACCATGCCGGGTCATGACGCAGGTACTCATCCTGGAGCCCGACGCAGCCGCCCGGGAGCGGCTGCGCCGCTCGCTGGAAGCCAACGGTTTCTCGGTATCCGCTCCCGAAGCGCAGGGGCTCGATTCCCACGCCCTGGAAGCCATGGAGCTCAGCGGCCACGCCTGCGTCATCGCCAGCGCCGACGGCTGGGAGCAGGGCGGTCCCGACCCGCTCAAATGCTTCCACCGCACACCGGTGGTGCTGCTGGCCGGCGATCCCGACGTGCGCCGGGCCGTGCAGGCGATGAAGCGCGGCGCCTGCGACTATCTCGCGGCACCCTGCGGCGACGACGAGCTGCTGGCCGCCGTGGAACGCTGCCTGGCGGAAGCCCAGCGCCGCAACGGCGGGACCGCCGCGGCCCGCAGCTTTCCGATGATCGGCGACAGCGCCGCCATGCGGGAGCTGTACGCCCGCATCGCCAAGGTCGGCCCCACCGACACCACGGTGCTGATCCGCGGCGAGTCGGGCACCGGGAAGGAACTGGTGGCGCGCGCCGTACACGCCTGCAGCCGCCGCGCCCACGCGCCCATGATCGCCCTGAACTGCGCCACGGTCCCGCCGCACATGATCGAGACGGAGCTGTTCGGCTATGCGCCGGTGGACGGCGCGCCGGAAGATACCCGCCGGGGACTGCTGGAAGCCGCCAACGGGGGCACGCTGTTCCTGGACGAGGTGGGCGAGCTGGGGCTGGAGGCCCAGGCCCGGCTGCTGCGCGTGCTGCAGGACGGCGAGCTGCGGCGCTTCGGCGCCACCAGCACGATTGCGGTGAACGTCCGCCTCATCACCGCCACCCACCGTGACCTGGACAAGCTCGTTGCCAACGGCCACTTCCGCCGGGATCTGTTCTACCGGCTCAACGTCGTCGCCCTGGAGATCCCGCCGCTGCGCGAGCGCGGCGAGGATATCGTAGAATTGGCCGAGTTCATGCTCGACCGGGTGCACCGAAAGCTCGGCAAGCAGCAGGTGACCTTCAGCGAGGGGGCGCGCACCGCCATGCTCAACTACGCGTGGCCCGGCAATGTCCGGGAGCTCGAAAATGCCGTGGAGCGCGCGGTGATCCTCTGCGACGATGACGTCATCACCCCTGACCTGCTGGCCATCGACACCCGCCACGGCAAGCACCCGGAGCCGGCGCGGGCCGGCGCCGAGCAGACATCTCTGGAGGATTACTTCGTCAGCTTCGTACTCGCCCATCAGGACAACCTCACCGAGACCGAGCTCGCCGAGAAGCTCGGAATCAGCCGCAAAAGCCTCTGGGAACGGCGGCAGCGCCTGAACATTCCCCGCAAACGCACCCGGCAGCGCGGCCCGCGACGGAATCCCGCGTGAGCGCCGTCACCGCTCCAGAGCACCTGTCCGCCGCCGAGCACGGATTGCAGCGCGCCGAGGTGGATCGCAACGCCCTGGACGTGGTGGAGCGCCTGGCGGATGCCGGCTTCGAAGCCCTGCTGGTGGGCGGCTGCGTGCGCGACCTGCTGCTGGGGCTGCACCCCAAGGACTTCGACGTCGCCACCAACGCCACCCCGGAGGAGGTGAAACGCCTGTTCCGCCGCTCCCGCCTGGTGGGGCGCCGTTTCCGGATCGCCCACGTGCGCTACGGCCGCCACATCATCGAGGTATCCACGTTCCGCAAGGGTCACGCGGACGAGGAGGAAGAGCGCCGCCACGACGACTCCGGGCTGATCCTCCGGGACAACGTCTGGGGCACCCTGGACGAGGACGCGTTCCGCCGCGACTTCACCATCAACGCCCTCTACTACGATCCGACGAGCGAGGAGATCATCGACTTCGTCGGCGGGCTCGACGACCTCGAGCACCGGCGGCTGCGTTTCATCGGCGACGCCGACGTGCGCCTGCGGGAGGATCCGGTGCGCATCCTCCGCGCCATCCGCTTTCACGCCAAGCTCGGCTTCGCGCTCGCCCCGGAGATCGAGGCCGCCATCCCGGCCGTCGCGGAGCAGTTGCAGGCCATACCGCCGGCGCGGCTGTTCGACGAGGTGTGCAAGCTCTTCGTCACCGGCAAGTCGCTGGAAGCGTGGGACTACCTGGCGGGCACGCGGGTGCGCAGCACCCTCTTTCCCTGCACGCCGCCGGACGATCCACTGGTCACCCTGGCCATGCGCAACACCGACGCGCGCATCGCCGCGGGCAAGCCGGTTACCCCGGCGTTTCTGCTGGCCGTACTGCTGTGGCGCGACTACCAGGCGCGCCGCGACGAGCTCGCCCGAACCCGCAAGCCCGCCGAGGCGCGGGCCGCGGCCGCCGCCCTGACGCTGGCCGAGGAGCAGCTCATCATCGCCATCCCGCGGCGGTTCAGCCAGTTCATGCGCGACGTCTGGGGGCTGCAGCACCGGCTCGAGGCCCGGCGCCCGCGCGCCATCCGACAGCTCCACGAGCACGAACGCTTCCGCGCCGCCTACGACTTCCTGGTGCTCCGCGCGGACGCCGGCGAGGAGGTGGCGGAAGCCGCGCGCTGGTGGACCGAGTACCAGGAATGTGACGATGCCGGCATGACGGCAATGATCGACAACCTGCGCGCGCAGCCGGGGCAGGGCGCCGCCGCGGACGGCAAACCCAAGCGCAGGCGGCGACGGCGGCGCAAGCCGAAGGACGCTTGAAGGCGCGCGCGGGCGCAGACATGATTGGTGAGGTGAACACCGAGGCCCGTTCCAGCAACGCCAGCGCACCGGCCGCCGCAGCGCCACCCCGCTTCGTCACGGTGGAAGGCCCCATCGGCGTCGGCAAGACCACGCTCGCCCGCCGCCTCGCCGAGCGCTGGCAGTATCCCACGCTGCTTGAGCCGGCGGCAGAGAATCCGTTTCTGGACCGGTTCTATCGGGAGGGGCGACGGCACGCCCTGCCCACACAGCTCTACTTCCTGTTGCACCGGACGCAGCAGATGGCGGCGTTGCCCCGGGAGGACCTGCTCGGCCCCACCCTGGTCGCCGACTTTCTCATGGAGAAAGACGACCTGTTCGCCCGCATGACCCTGGACGAGCACGAATACGACCTCTATCGGCAGATCTACGACAGTCTCGAGCTCGAGCCGCCGCGGCCGGACCTGGTGATCTACCTGCAGGCCCCGGTGGACGTGCTGGCGTCGCGCATCCGACGCCGGGGGGTGCCCTACGAGCGGGATGTCGAGCGCGAGTATCTCGAGACCCTGAACCGGGCGTACACGGAGTTCTTCCACTACTACGACGCCGCGCCGCTGCTCGTGGTCAACGCGGCCGAAATCGATTTCGCCCACAATGACGCGCACTTCGAGGCGCTCCTGACCCGGATCGTCGACATGGTCGGCCGGCGCCAGTACTTCAATCCCAACCCGACGCTGCTGTGAGACGCCGCCCGTGGCCCACCCTGAACGCCAGCCCGCCTGGACCGCCCTGACCCGGGCCGCCTCGGGGCTCGCCCCCACTGCGCGCCTGCTCGAGGACGACGCCCGCAACGCCGCCCTGCAACTGACCCTGCCGGGGCTGCTGCTCGATCTGCGCAAGCAACGGCTCGACCGCAACGGCCTCGACCGGCTGCTCGAGCTCGCCGCGCAGCAGGGCGTCCCGGAGGCGATCGCGGCGCTCTTCGCCGGCGCGCACGTCAACACCACCGAGGATCGACCGGCGCTGCACACCGCGCTGCGCGCGCGCGCCGGCGAGGCCCCGGATACGGTGGCCGCCAGCGTCGCCGAAACCCGGGAGCGGCTGATCCGCTTCGCGAACGCCGTCACCCATGGCGAGCACACCGGCTACACCGGGCGCGCCATCACGGACGTGGTGCACATCGGCATCGGCGGCTCTCATTTGGGGCCGCAGCTCGCCGTCGAAGCCCTGGCCGCGCCGGCCTCGCCGGGCGCGCGCTGCCATTTCGTCGCCAACGTCGACGGCGCGGCGCTGACCGGCGCGCTGGCCGGATTGTCGCCGGAGACCACGCTGTTCGTGGTGGTGTCGAAGTCGTTCTCCACCGTGGAGACACGGGTGAACGCGGATTCCGCCCGAAGCTGGTTTCTCGAGCGCACCGCGAGCCCGGCGGCGCTGGCCCGCCATTTCGTCGCGGTGACCGCCAACGTGCCGGCCGCTACCGAGTTCGGTATCGACGAATCCATGATCTACCCGATGTGGGACTGGGTCGGGGGCCGCTTCTCCCTGTGGTCGGCGGTGGGCCTGCCGCTGGCCCTGAGCGCCGGGGCGGACGCCTACCTGGCGCTGCTCGACGGCGCCCGGGACATGGACGAGCACTTTCGCGCCACCGAGCCGGCACGCAACGGGCCCTTGTTGCTGGCGCTGGCCGGCGTCTGGAATTCCAATTTCCTCGGCGCCGGCAGCGAGGTGGTGCTGCCCTACGATCAACGCCTGAGACTGCTGCCCGCCTATCTCCAGCAACTCGAAATGGAGAGCAACGGCAAGTCCGTGCACCACGACGGCTCGCCGGTGGGGGTGCACAGCATGCCCATGGTCTGGGGCGGAGAGGGCACCAACGGCCAGCACGCGTTTCATCAGCTACTGCATCAGGGCACTCGGGCCTTCGCCGCGGATTTCGTGCTCACCGCGGCGGGCGAGCACTCACTACCGGAGCATCACCGCTGGCTTCTGGCCAACGGTCTGGCGCAGAGCCAGGCGATGATGGCCGGCCAGGAGGTGGACGACCCGCACCGCCGGGTGAGCGGCGACAAGCCCACCGCCACCATCATCCTCGACCGGCTCACCCCCTACACCCTCGGAGCGCTGCTCGCGCTCTACGAGCACAAAGTATTTTGCCAGGGAACGATCTGGGACATAAACTCGTTCGATCAGTGGGGGGTCGAGCTCGGTAAGCGGCTTGCGATGCCGATTCACGAGCAGCTCGGCGGCGCCCCGGCCATCGGCCAGGATGCCTCCACGCGGCACCTGGTGGAATATCTACGCGGCCGGGATCGCAACACCTGATCCGGCCCGGCTGGCGCGTACCGGAAAAGGAGCAGGACATGTCCGAATCGCACACGTATCCCGTCCCCGAATTCATGCAGGAGCGCGCGTTCATCAACGACGCGCAGTATCGGGCCATGTACCAGCGCTCGATCGAGGACCCGCGGGGCTTCTGGGCGGAGCAGGCAGACATCTTCCTGGACTGGGAGCGCAAGTGGGATTCGGTGTTCGAGCAGGACATGCCCGCTGGCCGGGTGAGCTGGTTCTCCGGCGGCCGCCTCAACATCGCCTACAACTGCATCGACCGCCACCTGCCGGCGCGGGCAGAGCAGCCGGCAATCGTCTGGGAAGGCGACGACCCCGACGAAGACAAGACCATCACCTACCAGACGCTCCACGACGAAGTCTGCCGGCTGGCCAACGCCCTGAAGAGCCGGGGCGTCGGCAAGGGCGACCGCGTGTGCATCTACATGCCCATGATCCCCGAGGCCGCCTACGCCATGCTCGCCTGCGTACGCATCGGCGCCATCCATTCCGTGGTGTTCGGCGGGTTCTCGCCCCACTCGCTCAAGGACCGCATTCTCGATTCCGACTGCCGCTGCGTCATCACGGCCGACGAAGGGGTGCGCGGCGGCCGCACCGTGCCGCTCAAGGAGAACACCGAGCAAGCGCTCGCGTCCTGCCCCGACGTGCACACCGTGATCACCGTGCGCCGCACGGGGGCCGACGTTACCTGGAACGATGCCCGGGACGTCTGGTACCACGAGATCACGGCGGATCAGCCGGCGCGCTGCGAGCCGGAATCCATGGAAGCCGAGGACCCGTCGTTCATCCTCTACACCTCCGGCTCCACCGGGAAACCGAAAGGCGTGCAGCACGGCACGGCGGGCTATCTGCTGCAGTGCGCCATGACCCACAAGTACGTGTTCGACTACCACGACGGCGACGTCTACTGGTGCACCGCCGACGTGGGCTGGGTCACCGGGCACTCCTACATCGTCTACGGCCCGCTGGCCAACGGCGCGATCACGCTGATGTTCGAGGGCGTGCCCACCTATCCCGACGCCTCCCGCTGCTGGCAGGTGGTGGACAAGCACGGCGTGAACATCTTCTACACCGCCCCCACTGCCCTGCGCTCCCTCATGAGCCAGGGGGACGAGCCGGTGAACCGGACGTCGCGGAAATCCCTGCAGCTGCTCGGCACCGTGGGCGAGCCGATCAATCCCGAGGCCTGGGAGTGGTACCACCGGGTGGTGGGCGAGGGCCGCTGCCCCATCGTCGACACCTGGTGGCAAACGGAGACCGGCGCGATCATGATCTCGCCGCTACCCGGCGCTACCCCGTTGAAACCCGGCTCCGCCACCCGGCCGTTTTTCGGCGTCGAGCCGGGGCTGGTGGACGAGAACGGCAAGCTCATCGAGGAGACCGAGGCGCGCGGCAACCTGGTGATCACCCACACCTGGCCGGGGCAGATCCGCACGGTCTACGGCGACCATCAGCGGGTGGTGGATACGTACTATTCCGCCTATCCGGGCTACTATTTCACCGGCGACGGCGCCCGCCGCGACGCCGACGGCTACTACTGGATCACCGGGCGGGTGGACGACGTGCTCAACATCTCCGGACACCGGATCGGCACCGCGGAGGTGGAAAGCGCGCTGGTGCTGCACGACCAGGTGGCCGAAGCCGCCGTGGTGGGATATCCCCACCCGGTGAAGGGCGAAGGCATCTACGCCTACGTCACCCTGATGAGCGGTGCCGAGGCCGATCCGGATACGCTGCGCGAGCAGCTCGTGGCCCTGGTGCGCCGGGAGATCGGGGCCATCGCCCATCCCGACGTGATTCAGTTCGCCCCGGGCCTGCCCAAGACGCGCTCCGGCAAGATCATGCGCCGGATCCTTCGCAAGATCGCCGCCGACGAGTTGGACAACCTGGGCGATACGACCACCCTGGCGGACCCGTCGGTGGTGGACGAGCTGGTGGCGAACCGCACCACCGCCTGAGACGACGAAAACCGGACCCGCGTCACGGCAGCCGTCCCGACGCCCGCTAGGGTCAAACGACGGCTTCGTGACGAGGGTTCGCACATGGAAGAGCGGGAACAGGACGCCGATCGCGAGCAGGACGAGCAGGAATCGGCTGCAGACACCGGAACGTTCTACTGGGCGCTGAAATCGGCCCTGGAGCGCGGGGCGCCGGAGCTGCCGCTGGCGTCCGGCTGATCCAGCGCCCGCGCGGCGTCGCCCCTACGCGGTTTCGGCGTAGTTGGCGACCTCCTTCATCGACAGCTTGATGCGCCCGCGCTGGTCGACGTCGAGGACGACCACCTCCACGGTCTGCCCTTCCTGGAGGTAGTCGGAGACGTTCTCCACCCGCTCGTCGGCGATCTGCGAGATGTGCAGCAGGCCGTCCTTGCCGGGGAGGATGTTCACGAACGCGCCGAAGTCGACGATCCGTTCCACCTTGCCGTGATAGATCTTGCCCACCTCGGCCTCGGCGGTAATCTCCTGCACCCGGGCGACCGCAGCGTCCATCGCCTCGGCGTTCTCGGCGTAGATCCGCACGCTGCCGTCGTCGTCGATGTCGATGTCGGCGCCGGTCTCGTCGACGATGCCACGGATGGTGGCGCCGCCCTTGCCGATCACGTCGCGGATCTTGTCCTGCGGCACGTGGATCACGGTCATCGACGGTGCGTTCTCCGACACCGACTCCCGCGGCTGCTCGATGACCTTCGCCATCTCGCCGA
>JBMCWS010000101.1:0-9379 GCA_048621375.1 Pseudomonadota bacterium
GCTCACCGCCGCGCTCGGGTAACGCTCGCGCAGCGGCGTCAGTCGCCGCCGGACGCGCTGGCCGCCGGAGGCGCCCCCGGGCGCTCGGCGCGGATGAAGTGCTCGCGGTAATAGCGCAGCTCGGCGATGGATTCGCGCACGTCCGCCAGGGCCGTGTGCTCGTTCTGTTTCGAGAATCCCGCCACCAGATCCGGTCGCCACCGCTGCACCAGCTCCTTGATGCTGCTCACGTCCACCATGCGGTAGTGCAGGTAGGCCTCCAGCGTGGGCATGTAGCGGCTGAGGAAACGCCGGTCCTGCCAGATGGTGTTGCCGCACAGCGGCGAGCGTTTCTGCTCGACGTGCTGCTCGAGGAACGCCAGGGTGGCGGCCTCCGCCTCCTGCTCGGAGACGCCCTGCCCGCGCACCCGGTCGAGCAGTCCGGAGTCGCGGTGGTGGGTCTGGTTCCAGTCGTCCATGGCCGCGAGCAGCGACTCCGGCTGACGCACGGCCAGCACCGGCCCCTCCGCCACCACCTCGAGCTCGCTGTCGGTCACGATAGTGGCGATCTCGATGATGCGCTCCCTGTCCGGATCGAGGCCGGTCATCTCCAGATCCATCCACACCAGGTGTGCTGCCACGCTCATCTCCGCCGTCGTCAATGGCGCCCATTATGCAGCCGGCCCCCGCGCTGGGCTAACATAGCGCTACCGCGAGCCACCTCGGTGCCCAATGAGCGAATCCCTGCCCCACCTGATCGAGCCGGAGCAGCTCGGCGAGCTGCCACGACCGGGGGTCGTCGTGATCCACGTGGCCGAGGCCCCGGCCTACGCCCAGGCGCACCTCCCGGGCGCCCGGCTGGTGGAACCGCGCGCCCTGATGAGCGGGCAGCCGCCGGCACCCGGCAAGCTTCCGGACGCGGCGCGGCTGCAGGCGCTGTTCTCTGCGCTCGGCTACCAACCGGATCAGCACCTGGTCGTCTACGACGACGAGGGGGGCGGCTGGGCCGGCCGCTTCATCTGGACCCTCGACGTCATCGGGCACGCCCGCTGGTCGTACCTGAACGGCGGCATCCATGCCTGGCAGGCTGCCGGGGGGCCCGTGGTGGACGGCCCGCCACCGTCCCCGGCGCCCACCGCCGTGCGCCTCGACCTCGACCGAGCCCCCGTCGCCGGGCTGGAGGACGTGCGCCGCGCCATCCACGATCCAAAGACCGTGATCTGGGACGCCCGGTCCCCGGAGGAATACCGCGGCGCGAAGACCGGCTCGCAGCGCGCCGGGCACATTCCCACGGCCGTGAATTTGGACTGGACGGCATTGAAGGATCCCGACCGCCAGCTTCGCCTGGTAACCGATCTCGCCGGGGTGCTGGCCGCGCACGGTATCACCCCCGACAAGCACATCATCACCCACTGCCAGAGCCACCACCGCTCGGCGCTCACTTATCTGGCGGCTCGGTTGCTAGACTATCCCCGGGTGCGGGGCTACGACGGCTCCTGGGCGGAGTGGGGGAACCGGGACGACACGCCGGTGGCGCTCGGCGACGAGCCGGGCGCGCCCGCCGGGACCGCCCGGGATTGAACGCGCTGTTCGCCCTGCTGCAGCGGCTGCTGCCCCAGCATCTGCTGTCGCGGCTCACCGGCCGTGCCGCGAACGCCCGCGCGCGCTGGATCCGCAAACCGTTCGTGCACGGCTTCGCCCGCATCTACGGCGTGGACCTGAGCGAAGCCGAGCACCCCCGGCTGGACGACTACGACTCGTTCAACGCGTTCTTCACGCGCGCGCTGGCGCCCGGTGCACGGCCGCTGGACCCGGACCCGGCGGCGCTGCTCTCCCCCGCGGACGGCATGGTGAGCCAGGCCGGCCGCCTCGACCACGACCGCCTCATGCAGGCCAAGGGCACCAGCTACCGGCTGGCCGACCTCATTGGCGCCGGCGGCGGCGCCGCCGACGGCGGCGAGGAATTCCACGGCGGCAGCTTCGCCACCATCTACCTGGCGCCCCGGGACTATCATCGGGTGCACCTGCCCGCCGCCGGCACGCTCACCGCCACGACCGCCATCCCGGGGGCGCTGTTCTCGGTGAACGCACGCACCGAGGCGGCGGTGGCGAACCTGTTCTGCCGCAACGAGCGGCTGGTGTGCCGCTTCGAGACCGGCCACGGCGCCATGCTGGTGGTGCTGGTGGGGGCGCTCATCGTCGCCAGCATCGAGACCGTCTGGGGCGGGACGCCGTCGCCCTACCGCCACCTCGAGCACCAGCGCTGGCAGCGCCCCTTCGGGCGCGGCGCCGAGATCGGCCGCTTCCTGCTCGGTTCCACGGTGATCGTGTGCTGCGAGCCCGGGCGCCTGGAGCTCGACGGGTCGGTGCGCCCGGGGACACGGGTGAAGATGGGGCAGCGCCTCGGCCGGTTGCGCTGACGCCGCCGCGCGTCAGGCGCGGTCGTGGGGAAACGTCATCACCTCTGCCAGGCTCGCGGCGCCCGTGCGCAGCATCAGCAGCCGGTCGAAGCCCAGGGCGACGCCGGCGCAGGGCGGCAACCCCGCGGCCATGGCCGCGAGCAACCGACCATCGAGGGGCGGCTCCGGCTGCCCCCGGGCACGCCGCCGCGCCAGGTCGCGGCGGAATCGCGCTTCCAGCGCCTCGGGGTCGCCGAGCTCCCAATAGCCGTTCGCCAGCTCGACGCCATCGACGATCACCTCGAATCGCGCCGCCACCCGCGGGTTCTCCGGCCGCAGCCGGGCCAGCGCCGCCTGGTCGGCGGGGTAGTCGGTGACGAAGAAGCGCCCGGCACCCAGGGCCTCGACGCCGGCGGCGAACCGCAGGTCCTCGGCGTCGCGCTCGTCTAAGGCCGCCGCCTCCGGCAGCGGCGGCGCGCGCCGGCAGACGTCGTGGTACGTGAGCGAGTGATAGTGGCCGCGGCCCAACGCAACGTCGAGCAACGCGGCGACCTCCGCCATCAACGCC
Source organism: Pseudomonadota bacterium (assembly GCA_048621375.1). Classification (GTDB taxonomy): domain Bacteria; phylum Pseudomonadota; class Gammaproteobacteria; order Pseudomonadales; family Azotimanducaceae; genus UBA7803. The sequence continues at coordinate 2,947 of JBMCWS010000101.1, forward strand.
TGATCCGTGTATTCCAGACGGTACCACTCGAGCATCACGAATTCGGGATTGTGCATCCGCCCGGCCTCGCCGGCCCGGAACACCGGGGCGAGCTGATAGATGGAGGGCGCGCCCGCCGCCAGGAGCCGTTTCATCTGGTACTCGGGGGAGGTCTGGAGATAGCCGACCCCGGGCACCGCCAACGATTCGATGGCGGGCTCGGTGACGGTAGCGGCACCGAGGGTGGCGGTCTGCACCTCCAGCACGCCGCGCTCATCGAAGAAATCGCGGATGGTCCGCAGCAGGTGCGCCCGCGCCCGCAGCACTTCCACGGAGCAGGCGGGTCGCCAGTCGGCCACCGGTGGCGCCCCGGCGCCTCAGCCCTTGGCGCGGCTCACGTACTCACCGGTGCGGGTGTCCACCTTGAGCTTCTCGCCTTCCTCGATGAACAGCGGCACCTTCACCACCGCGCCGGTGGAGAGCGTGGCGGGCTTGCTGCCGCCCTGGGCGGTGTCGCCCTTCAGCCCCGGGTCGGTTTCCACCACTTCGAGCTCCAGGAAGTTGGGCGGCGAGACCGAGATGGGATCGTCGTTCCACAGGGTGACCTGATAGACCTCCTGCTCCTTCAGCCAGTCCTTCGCTTCGGCCACGGCGGCCTCCGACGCCGCCGCTTGCTCGAAGCTGCCGTCGGTGCGCATGAAATGCCAGAACTCGCCGTCGGTGTAGAGGTACTCCATGTCGATTTCCAGCACGTCCGCCGCTTCCAGGGACTCGCCGGACTTGAAGGTGCGCTCCCACACCCGCCCGTTGAGGAGGTTGCGCAGCTTGACCCGGTTGAAGGCCTGGCCCTTGCCCGGTTTCACGAACTCGTTCTCGACGATGGCGCACGGGTCGCCGTCGAGGAGCACTTTGAGGCCCGCCTTGAACTCGCTGGTGGTGAAACTGGCCATACCAATGCATCCGCTGGGGTCGAAAGGCGCGCATGATAACGCCGTTCGCCGCACCCTGATAGCCAATGGCGATTTCTCTATACTGGACGGCCGCCAACGATGTCACCTCATGAAGGAAGTATCCGCAATTCGCGTGACCGTGCCCGAGAAGGATCTCGAGCGGCTGTCGTTCTGTGAAACCACCGCGTCCGCCCTGGCCGAGTGGGTGGTGGATCTGCCCATGCGCGACAGCGCCGAAGCCGCGGCCCGGGCCCACCGGGCCACATCGGAAGTCGCCCGCCTCGACGTAGGGCCGGACGCGCGCCTGGCCCTGCTCGAGCAGGTGCGACCCATGGTCCACTACCTCTGCACCCGGCTGGACCGCGGTGCCGCCGGCGACGGCGCCGCGGCGCGTCTCGCCCAGCGTCTCGAAGCCGACCTCTGCGCCGGCTACAAGGCCGTCGTGCTCGACTCCGGCCGCGCCACCGGCGAGGACGTGCTGCCGCTCGCGATCCACCGCGCGCTCTCGGACCTGTCGCGGACCCTGCTGCGCGCGTCGCAGTTCTACGTCGCCCCGCCCGAAGGGCTCTGGCTGGAGCTCAATCAGCTCTACCTGCTGGCGGAACGTATGGATCTGGCGGAGCTGCGGATCGAGGACGCGGAGAACCACAGCGCGCCCGTGACCGCCATCACCGAGGCCTATCTGCGCCCGGTGCTGTTCGCCTGCGCCCGGCCCAACCAGCTCCGCTACCGCCAGCTCGCGGAGCTGTTCAATTGCCTGGAGGAATGGGCCCAGCACGTGGTGCTGGCGGCGGACGCGACGGCTTCGCTGTTCGCCGTGGACCTCGAGTCGGACCGGGGCCCCGTGCACGCCCGCGCCCTGCGCGGGGCGACGGACCCCCGGGGCGTGCGCACCGAGTCTCTGGTCCGCCAGCTCGACGCCTATCGGCGCTGCCTGCCGACCACGCTGCGGGTTCCGGACGGCATGAGCGACGCGGAAGTGCACCACCTGGCCGATGCCTGGGGCAGGCTGCGTCCCCGCAGCCACCGGCGCCTCGACGCCAGCGGCACCATCAAGATCTGCACCGGACTCCGCGCCGCGCACTACGCCATCTCCGGCTGGGCCGAGCCTTCCGGGACGACGGACCCGCCGGCCGAGCCCCGCGGGGAGGTGGACCCCTTCCACGCCGATGCCGCCGCCGAGCAAGGCCCGGCGCCGACCGGGCTGCGCATCTACGATGCCTCGGCCGTGAACGCCAGCCCGGGCGGCTACCGCATCGACTGGAACGACCCGTTGCCCGTCGAGCTGCAGACCGGGGAGCTGATCGCCCTGCGCGAGCCCGGGGACGAGCACTGGTGCCTGGCGGTGGTGCGCTGGATTCGCCACGACGACCACGGCAGCACCACGGGACTCGCGCTGCTGGCGCCACGCGCGACTCCCGTGGCGATTCGCGGCATCCGCAAGCTCGGCGGTCCCGCTGCCTTCACGCCGGCCCTGACGCTGCCGGCCATCCCGCCCCTGGAGGAGCCGGCCACCCTGCTGACCCCGCACCTGCCGTTCGAGAGCGGCCAGAAGGTGCAGATCCTGTGCGACGGCGTACGCACCACGGCGCAGTTGACGGCGTGCACCCTCGAAACCGGAAGTGTGATGCGGTTCACGTATCGCATGCTGTCTGGTTACTTGGAAAACGGTGGAACGGCGACGACCATGACCCCCTAAGACGAGCTGGGCGCCCGGGAGGCGGCGTTCGGCAGTAAGGACACGCTGTCTCGAGAAGGATATGGCCGCCGAGCACACCCCACACGCGCCCGTGCGCCTGCTGATCGCCGAGTCGTCGGAAAACGCCGCCCACGAATTCGACTCCACGCTGCGTGACGCCGGCATCGCCACGCGCCTGCGGGTCACGGATCTCACCCGGGCGCCGGAGGATCTGCCCACGGCCGATCTGATGCTCTGCAACGCCGGATTGCCCCAGCTCGAGCGGCGGCTCGGCGTGCTCAAGGCGAAGGCGCCCCACGTCCCCATCATTCTGGTGAACCCGGCGGAGGGTGCGCTCACCACGGCCGAGGGCATGCGCCTGGGCGCCGCGGACGTGGTGCCCCACGGCGATCCCGAGACTCTGGTGCTGGTGTTCCGGCGCGAGCTGGCCCACGTGTGCCAGGCGCAACGCCTGCGCGAGCTCGACCGGGCCCTCGAAGAAGCGGAGCAACGCTGCCAGCTGCTGCTGCAGAGCTCCCGGGCCGCCATCGCCTACGTGCACGAAGGCATGCACATCCACGCCAACGCGGGCTATCTGGAGCTGTTCGGCTACGACGACCCGGATGCGCTGATCGGCGTCCCGCTCATGGACCTGATGAGCGAGCAGAGCGGGGACGCCCTGAAACAGGAGCTGAGGCGATTCCGCCAGGACGGCGAGGAACGCCACGTGGAGTTCGTGGGCCGCTCGGCCGGCGGCGACGAGATACGCGGCAGCCTGACGCTCGCGCACGCCGAGTACGAAGGCGAGCCGTGCATGCAGGTCATGGTGCGCGCCGCCGCGGCCGCCACCGCCAATGGCGCTGACGCGCCGGCGCAGGCGCCGTCCCCGGCGGCGGCGGAAACCAACGGCAGCGAGCCCGGGCACGACGGCGGAGGCTCGGGGGTGGGGGCGTTCCTCGCCCGGGCGCGCGACCTGGTGGCCACCGGCGACGCCTTCCGCGCGGTGGTGGTCGCGGAGGTGGACGGCTTCCGCAGCTTCCAGGAGCGCCTCGGGCTGCGCAGCGCGGAGATGCTCGGCGGCTACATCCAGTCGCTGATCACCGACTTCCTCAAGCAGGGGCCGTGCGGGCGCCTGAGCCCCCACCAGTTCGTCTTCACCGTCGCCGACGACGACCGGGCCGCGGCCCTCGCCCGGCTCGAAGGGCTGCGTTCCGCGGCCGAAAGCCTGATGATGGAAATCGACGGCAAGACCGAGCGCGCCACCGTCAGCATCGGCGGCGCCGAGCTCGACGACGACGCGGACGACGACGCGGACGGCGTGCTCGAAGCCGCCGTGAACGCCGCCTTTGCCGCGGCGCTGAACTGTGAGACCGACGGCGGCAACCGCGTGGAGCTGCTCAGCAGGGAAGTGGCGCGGGAAAAGCCGGGGAGCGAAGCCGGCCGCATCCTCGCGCAGATCAACGAAGCCATCGACGGCCAGCACTTCCTGCTGCTGTTCCAGCCCATCATCAGCCTGCGCGGAGACGCGGACGAGCACTACGAGGTGTTTCTGCGCATGGTGGAGGGCAGCGGCGAGCACGTGGCGCCGAACGAGTTCCTGCGCACCGCGGTGGAGCACGGGGTCGCGGCGAAGATCGACCGCTGGGTGATCCTGCAGTCCATCAAGATGCTCTCCACCCACCGCTCCAAGGGGCACAACACCCGGCTCACCATCAACGTCACCGCCAACAGCATTCAGGACCCGGAATTCCTGCAGTGGCTCGGGGTGGCGATCAAGGCCGCCCGCCTGCCCAGCGACGCCGTGATCTTCCAGGTCACGGAACAGGACGCGGCCGGCCAGGTGAAGCAAACCCGGGAGTTCGTGGAAGGACTCCGGGCCATGCACTGCCGGGCGTCGCTGTCGCGCTACGGGCTCGCCGACAACGCCACCAGCATTCTCGAGCAGATTCCCGCCGACTTCGTGAAGCTCGACGGTTCCCACGTCGAGCGCCTCATGGACCAGCCGGCGCTGAAGGACGAGCTCACCGCCATGATTCGCGACCTGCAATCCCGCGGCAAGCTCACCATCATTCCCATGGTGGAAAGCGCCGGAGTGCTCTCGGCGCTGTGGCAGGCGGGCGCCAACTACATCCAGGGGCACTACCTGCAGGAGCCGACCACCGAGATGGACTTCGATTTCAGTACGGAGTAGGGGAGTACTAAGCACTCACTACTTGGTACTTCCACCCAACGCGGTCTCGATGTCGCGATCGCTGAATCCGAGCAGATACAGCACGCTGTCGAGGCCGAAGTTCGAGATGGCGTGGCTCGCGGTCTCCCGCACCAGCGGCTTGGCGTGGTAGGCGATACCGAGGCCGGCGGCGCTCAGCATGGGCAGGTCGTTGGCGCCGTCGCCCAGGGCGATGGTCTGCTGGCGATTGATGTTCTCGCGCCGGGCGATCTCGAGCAGCAGCTCGGCCTTGCGGTCGGCGTCGACGATGCCGCCCGCCACCTCACCGGTCATGACGCCGTCGCGGATCACCAGCTCGTTGGCGAACACGTAGTCGATGCCCAGCTCGCGCTGCAGGTACTCGCCCACGTACTGGAACCCGCCGGAGATGATGGCGGTCTTGTACCCGAACGTCTTCAACGCCTTGATCAGGCGGCGGGCACCCTCGTTCAGGGTCACCGACTCGGCCACCTGTCGCAACGCGGCTTCCGAAAGGCCGTTCAGCAACGCCGCCCGGGCCCGGAAACTCTCGCGGAAGTTGAGCTCGCCGCGCATGGCGCGTTCCGTGATCGCCGCCACCTCGGCGCCGACGCCATGCACCTTGGCGAGCTCGTCGATCACCTCGGCGTCGATGAGGGTGGAATCCATGTCGAACGCCACCAGCCGGCGGTTGCGCCGGTAGACGGTGTCCTCCTGCACGCTGAAATCGAACTCCAGCCGGTCGGCGGCTTCCATGAGCTCGGCTTTGAGCGCCTCGGCATCGGGGACGGTTCCGCGCAGGCTCATCTCGATGCTGGTGCGGGCGTGACCGCTGTGGCGGGTGAGGGGAATGCGGCCGGAGAGCCGGCGGATGGAGTCGATGTTCAGCCCATAGCTGTGCACCACGTGGGTCACCGCGGCGAGCTGCTCGCCGGTGAAGCCGGCGGCGAGGAGGGTGACGATGTAGCGCGGCTTCCCCTGGCTCGCCACCCAATCGTGGTATTCCGCCTCGGAGATCGGGGTGAAGCGCACCGCGGTGCCGAGCTCCCGGGTCTTGAACTGAAGGTCCTTCAAAACCCCGGCGGTATCGCCGCTGTCCATGATCTGGACCAGCATCCCGACGTTGAGCTCATCGTGAATCACCGCCTGACCCACGTCGAGCACCCGCACTTGATGTTGCGCCAGAGTGGATGTCAACATCGCCATCAATCCGGGCTGGTCTTCACCCGAAACGTTTACCAGTACGATCTCGCTGGCCAAGAGATACCGCCTTTTTCCATGACTCCTCGAATCGCCCGGAGTGGTCGGGCCGCGTGAACCTAACCGCTTGGTGGAACCTCGTCAAACCGCAGCGGCTGGTCCTGATGGTGGCGTTCGCCGCCACCCTGGCGAGCCTCGTCACCCTGCACGTCATCGTCGAGGTGACGGACGACGCGCCGGCGCGCCGCGACCGCTTCGGCGCCGCCACCGCCCGGGCCCTGGCAGAGCTGGCCGTCGAGCCCATGATGAAGCAGGACCGCCTGCATCTCGGGGTGCTGGGCAACCGGCTCGTCGAGACGCCGGAGGTGGCGGGGGTCGCCACCTATTCCGCCGACGATCGGGTGCTGGCCAGCACCGGCACCCTGGACGCCCCCGGCT
>JBMCWS010000102.1:0-8574 GCA_048621375.1 Pseudomonadota bacterium
AGCGCCGGGCGCGGCTGGCCCGCCAGCGCGGCGACGAGGCCGAGGTGGCGCGCTTGCTGGCGGCGATGCGCCACGACCCCTGGGCGCCGGAGGAGGAGGATTTCGCGGTGCGGTTCGCCACCCGACGGCGCCGCGGCCGGGTGGCGGCGCCGGTCAGCGAATGCCGTCTGACCGGCCCCGCGCCGGAGGCCATCGAACGTCACGCTCTGCAGCTCCTCACCGCCAACGGCGGGCGCGGCTGGCACCTCGAGAACCTGCTGCCTCTGGGCTTGGCCGGGCTCGCGTTCTGGGATGCGATCTTCGCCCCGGTGGAAGGGGCATTCAGCCATGCCTATCAGCTCGGCCCGCGGGATCTGTTCTGGCCTGATTTCGCCCGCGTGCGCCGGGATCTGCTCGATGCGCGTGTGGCCGAGCTGGAACGGCCGGGTGCCCTGGAAGCGCGGGTCCGGCGCACCTTCGCGGGCAAGCGGGGTATCGGCAATCACCTCGTGCACTGGGGCGTCATCAGCGAGCCCCTGCTCGACGCCCTGCTCGGCAACGTGAGCCACGCTCTGCTCGCCCGCCTGGCGGGCCACACGGTGTACAACCTGCACCGGCTGCGCGCTGGCTTCCCGGACCTGCTGGTGATCTACGGCCCCGGCGCCTGGGAGCTGGTGGAGGTGAAGGGCCCGGCGGATCAGCTGCAGCCCGGGCAGCGGGTGTGGCTCGACGCCCTCGCGCAGCTCGAGGTGCCGGCCCGGGTGCTGCGGCTGAAAGCGCCGTGCTGAAGCTGGCGGTTCGCGAGCTGGCCGAGTTCGTCCATCGCCGCGGCGACCTGCACGCGCGCCTGGACGGCCGGACCCGTGCCGACGAGGGCATCGCCGCCCAGCGCGCGCTGCAGCAGGGCCGGGGGGACGGCTATCAGCGCGAGCTGCCGGTGCGTCTCGACGTCGAGCTGGCCGGGCAGCCGGTTGAGGTCTCCGGGCGCATCGACGGCTGCGATGCCTCCGGCGACGTCGTGCTGGTGGAGGAGGTGAAAACCACCCGCGCCGATCCGGCCCTCGCGCATGGCCACCACGCCAGCGCCCACTGGGCGCAGGCCCGGCTCTACGCCGGGCTGCTGGCCCGGGAGCTCGACGACGGCCGCGCTTTCACCTTGCGGCTCGTCTACGTGCACCCGGACACCCTGGAAGCGGTGACGTTCGAAGAGGCTGCCAACGCCGGGGAGGTGCTCGACTTTCTCGCGCAAACCATCGAGGCGTATTCGGGCCGGCTGCAGCGCCAGCGGGACCACGAAGCGCTGCGCGACCGGCATCTGGCTGGGCTCGCGTTTCCGTTCCCGCAGTTCCGCCCGTACCAGCGGGCCATGGCGCGGCGCGCCTACCGGGCGCTGCGCGACCGCGAGCCGCTGCTGCTCGAGGCGCCCACCGGCAGCGGCAAGACCGCCGCCACCCTGTATCCGGCGGTGCGGGCCCTCGAAGGCGCCGGTTACCGGCGGGTGCTGTTCCTCACCAGCCGCACCACCGGGGCGCTCGCCGCCCGGGACGCCGCCGCGCGCATGGATGCCGACGGCGCGTTTCTCCGCCACATCACCCTCACCGCGAAGGAACGCGCCTGTTTCCTCCCCGGCACCCCCTGCGAGCCGGACGCGTGCCTGTACGCCCGCGGCTACCACGACCGCGCCCGCGACGCCGTGGCGGCGCTGCTCGAGCGCCGCGCGATCGCGCCCGACACGGTGGCGGAGACGGCGCGGGCGCACACCGTCTGCCCCTTCGAGCTGTCGCTGGACACGGCGTCTTGGTGCGACGTGGTGGTGGGGGACTACAACTACGTGTTCGACCCCGTGGTGCGCCTGAAGCGCTTCGCCGGCGATCCGGAAACCGCGCTGCTGGTGGACGAGAGCCATCAGCTCGCCCCCCGGGTGGCGGAGATGCTCTCGCTCGCCATCGAGCGCCGGGCGGTGAGGGCCGCTCTGGCCGAACCGCAACCGGAGGCGGCGGCCCGGCGTACCCGCGCCCTCGACCGCGCCCTGCGCGCGCTCGGCAAGGCCGGCGGCGGTGAGAACGACGGTGAAGCGGTCGTGGAGGATCATTCCCGGCTGCATCCACTGCTGCGCGCCATGCAGCGCTTCACGGAGACCCTGGCTACACTGGATCAACCGCTGGAGGCGCTGCCCGCCACCCGGGAGCTGGTGTTCACCTGCAGCCGCTGGGTGCGTGGCGAGGCCTGGTACGACCCGGAGCGATTCGTGCTCCTGGTGGACGCCGGGCGCCGCGACGTCAGCGTGCGTCTCGCCTGCATCGATCCGGGCCCGTACCTGCGCGCGCGCCTCATGGAGTACGGCGGCCACGTCCGCTTCTCCGGAACCGTGTCGCCGTTGTCGCTCTACGCCCGGCTCCACGGCGTGCCCGACGGTGCCGCCGAGCGCGCCGGCAACCCCTTCAGCGCCGAGCAGCTCGAAGTGCTGGTGGTGGACGACGTGCCGACGTATCTGCGCCGCCGCGAGGCTGGGCTCGAGCGCCTCGCCACGCTGATCCACGACGTCGCCGCCGCCCGCGCGGGCCATTACCTGGTGGCGTTCCCGTCGTTCGACTACCTCGGCCAGGCGGCGGAGGTCTTCGCCGCCCGCTTCCCGCACACCGATCTGGTGTGCCAGAGCCGCGAGATGACGGATGACGCCCGCGCCGGGTTCCTCGCCGGATTCGCCGCCGGGGCCGCGCCGCGCATCGGCTTCGTGGTGCTCGGCGGCGTGTTCGGCGAATCCGTGGACTTCTCCGCCACGCGCCTCGCCGGCGTCGTCTGCGTGGGCGTTGGTCTGCCGCCGCCGAGCCTCACCCGCCGGGCCATGGCGCGCCACTTCGACCGCCACGCCCTCGACGGCCGCGTGGTGGCGTATCAGCAACCGGCCATGGTGAAGGTGCTGCAGATGGCCGGACGGCTGCTCCGCGATCCCGGCGATCGCGGCGTGCTGTGCCTGGTGGATCCGCGCTTCCGCGACCCGGCGTACCGGCAGTTCTTCCCCGAGCACTGGCGCCCGCGCACCATCCGCGCGGCCGAGGCCGGCGAGGCGCTCGCGAACTTCTGGCAGGGGAACGGCTGCTCCCCTAGACTGCGCGGCCTGGAACAGGAACGGTCGTCATGAGCATCCGCCGCACCAAAATCATCTGCACCATCGGCCCCGCCACCCACAGCTACGAGAAACTCGAAGCGCTGTATCACGCGGGCATGAACCTGGTGCGGCTGAACATGTCCCACGCCGACCACGACGGCGCGGCGGAGATCATCAACTGGATCAAGACGCTGAACCGCAAGGTCCGCTTCCCGGTGCCGATCCTGCTCGACACTCAGGGCCCGGAGATCCGCACCGGCGAGATGAACGAGCCCATGGACCTCGAGCCGGGTCAGGTGGTCACGGTCAGCGTGCGCGGTGACGGCGACGTCGAGACCAGCTCGATCCTGGTGAACTACCAGGAGCTGGTGGACATCCTCGAGGTCGGCAACCGCATCACCGTCGACAACGGGCTCATCAACTTCGAGGTGCTCGAGAAGCGCGACGGCCACCAGCTCGTCTGCCGCGTGATCGACGGCGGCACCCTGGGCAGCCGCCGTCACGTCAATCTGCCCGGAATCCGCGTCAATCTCCCGGCCATCACCGCCAAGGATCGCAAGGACATCGAGTTCGGCCTGGCGCGCGAGGTGGATTTCGTCGCCCTCAGCTTCGTCCGCAGCGCCAACGACGTCCATGAGCTGCGCGAGCTGCTCGGCCCGCGCGGCCACAACGTCAAGATCATCGCCAAGATCGAGGACCAGGAGGGCGTCGCCAACATCAACGACATCGTGCGCGCCGCCGACGGCGTCATGGTCGCCCGCGGCGACCTCGGCATCGAGACCAACATCGCCGACCTGCCCAACGTCCAGCGCCGCATCGTTCAGGCCGCCACCCGCTGGGGCAAGCGCTCCATTGTCGCCACCCACCTGCTGGAGTCGATGATCGAAAACCCCATCCCCACCCGCGCCGAGGTCACTGACGTGGCCAACGCCATCTACGAAGGGGTCGACGCCATCATGCTCTCCGGCGAGACCGGGGTCGGCAAATACCCGGCCCGCTGCGTGCAGCAACTCGACAACATCGCCCAGCGCGCGGAGCTCTGGCCCGGACTCGGCTACGAGAAAGAGCTGATCTCGGAAACCGACAAGCAGCACATCGCCGTCAACGCCGTGCAGCTCGCCGAGGACCTCCACGCCGTCGGCATCGTGGTCATCACCCGGCGCGGCATCATCGCCGACCTGGTCACCAGCGCCCGGCCCCAGCGGGTGCCCATCTTTGCCTTCACCAACCACAGCCAGACCCGGCGGCGGCTGTCGCTGAACCGCGCCGTCTACAGCTACCGCATCGAGTTCAGCCGCGAGCCGGAAAAGACGTTGCAGCGGGCGCTGCAGATCCTGCGCGAGCGCGAGGAATACGCCGAGACGGACAAGGTCGTGGTGATCTCGGATGTGCTGGCGGAGAGAAACTCCGACGCGATCCAGTTGAGATACTTGGGTGCTTAGTACTGAGTACTGAGTACGTGAAGGCTTCTCGTGGGGGAGGGGCCTCGTCGCGCTACAGCGCTGGAGTACTGAGTACTTGGTACTGAGTACTCACGACTGAAGCTCGATCGTCCTACGTTCCGGCCGATTGCGGCGCTGTACCATCGGGTTCATGCACGACTTCCGGCGATTGCTGGTCTGGCAGCGGGCGCATGGTCTGGCTCTTTCTCTTTACGAGGTCACGGAGCCGTTCCCGATGACGGAGCGCTTCGGGCTGCAATCGCAGATCCGTCGGGCTGCGGCGTCGATTGCGGCGAACGTTGCCGAGGGATGCGGTCGCGCCTCCAACGCGGACCTTGCCCGCTTCTGCGCCATGGCCCGTGGTTCCGCGAGCGAGCTCGAAAACCATCTGCTCCTTGCCGCCGCTCTCGATCTTCTCTCCCGCGAGCAACGCGACGAAGCGCTGGCTACCCTGCAGGAGATCAAGCGCATGCTCACGAAGTTGATCGGAGTACTAAGTACTAAGTACTAAGTACTGAGTACTAAGTACTGAGTACTTGTATTCACAACTGCTGTATGAGCTCGTGCAAGCGTGCCGAGATGTGCTTGAGCTCGTCGAGCCGCTCCGTTTCCAGGGCCGATAGAATGGTTTTCATCTCCGTGGTGGAAATGTCCTGGGTTCGGGGCACGTAAACCACCTGGACGAGTGGCGCCAGATGGTCGAATGCGCCCGCCCAGTCATCGCCGATGGCGAAGATGTCTGCGCCTTCGCGGCGAATGTCCGCTTCTTTCTGGTCCCAGCTCTCCTCGGGGAAGACGTCGTCGACATAGCGGCACGCGAGCAGGATCTCTTTGCGCTGCTCGTAGGGCATGACGACGGATTTTCCCTTGATCTCGTTGAATTCGTCGGTCGACAGGCCCACCACCAGGCGATCGCCCAGCATCTCGAGGCGCTTGAGCAACCGGACGTGGCCGACGTGGAACAGGTCAAAGGTGCCGTAGGTGATGACGGTTTTCGGTTTCCCGGCGTCGCGCGCGGCGGCGGGGGCATGGTTTTCCCGAGTGCGGAACATCCGGTCCGGGGTTTGCCAGTCGCCGTAACGCTCCGCGAGAAACGGCTCGATGCGGTTGGGCGCCCGTAGGTGGTACGCGTCGAACTCGAACGACCGCGGGGGCACCACGAGCTCGGCCGGGATCTCCCGATACTTCACCTGCTCCATCGGCAGCGCGATGCGTCCCTCCCGGACGATGCCGAAGAAGACGTCCAGGGGCACGCCGTGAGCCGCGTCTTTGAGCTGCAGAAACTGCTGCGGTGGCGACGACGTATTGCGCGCCGTGACCTTGAAGCCGTTCTGCTGCAGATGAGCCGCGCAGCTCGAAACGATCTCGGGCACTTGCTCGTCACCGACGGCGTCTGCGTGCACGACAGCGAGCATATCCATGTCGTCGTCGTGCTCGATGAACGCGCCGTCCCGGTACAGCCCGAGCAAGGTGCCGTAGCAGACCAGACAGTCGAGACCGGGCCCCTGCTTCAGCACCGTGTCCACCTGTTGTAGCGTTTCGAGCAGCAGCTCGCGATCCCACGAGCGGATCGGGCGGCAGAACCGGTGCGCGCCGATCACCAGCTCGTGGCCGAGCCGGGCACGGCCGTAGGCGGCCAGGAACGACTCGAGGGTCTCCAGCTCCGCCGGTGTCAGCCTGTCCTGGTGGAGACGGAAGTAGCGAAACGATTGCACGGGGCCTGCGTCAGCGAGCAGTGCGAAGGTGGCGAGCAGCACCAGAGCCGGAGCGGGGTCGCCGGAAACAAGTAATGCGAGAGCGAGGAAATCCGTCAGGAAGCCGTTCTCACGCGCCACGAACTCCGGCTCGGCCAGCGCTCGCGCGAGATAATCTTCCGTGAGGTGTCGTATCGCGGGATGCGGATCGCGGGCGGCTATCGTGGCGATTTCCCGGGCGTGATCGCCGTGCCGGGCCTTCAAGGCCTCGAGGCTCGTCTTCAGCAGCCTGGTGACATGCCGCGCCTCACCGGCGCGGAAGTCATAGATCCGCTTCGCGCGCGAATCGTAGGCCGTGATTCTCAGGGTTCGCGAGCGTTCCCATAGCCCGTCCGGGCGGTTCACCACCTTCAGTTGCTCGACGTGGATGGGATGGCGGAAGGTGAGGCGGACGTGAGGCGCGGACTCTTTGCGGGTGGAGAAGAAGGGCGCGCGTCCGGCCAGCCAGCTTTCGAGGGTGAAGCGCGCTTCGTCGCGCAACACCGAGCTCTGCTCGTGGCGATCCACCGGCAGCTCCTTGATGGACGTCCAGCCCTCGGGAGTCTGCAGTTGCACGTCGCCTAGATGGAGGAAATCGGTTGCCTCGAGCCCGAGGAACAGTTCCCGGACGGTGGCCCCGATGTCGAATGCGAACGCGAGCTTTTCAGAGCCGACGAATGCCGGTTCGTTTCTGGATGCTGGTATCACGGCCTCACCCCGATGCGGATCAGAGCAGTCTATCAACCAGCGGTCGTGCAACGAAGTAGAGCATGCGCCCCGACACCAGCAACAGGAGTAGCCCGAAGTAGCGCCGCAGTGGCTGCGCGCGCACGCGATGCGCGGTCCTGACCCCCAACGGAGCGGTCAGCACCGCCGCGGAGACGATGGCCAGGAAACCGGGGACGTAGACGTAGCCGAGCATGCCGGCGCCGAAGTCGGTGCCGAGCCCCACCGCCACGAAACCGAGGGTGCCGGCCGAAGCGATGGGCACGCCCAGGGTGCTCGAGGTGGCGGTGGCGCGGTGGACGGGCACGTTGAAGTAGATCAGGGTGGGTACGATGACATTGCCGCCGCCGATGCCGGCGAGACCCGAGACCAGGCCGCCGGTGGTGCCGAGGCCGGCGGAAAGGAGGGCGCCCGGCGGCTCGCGGTGGGGGCTCGGGCGCCAGCGGGTGAGCATGACGAAGGCAACGAACAGCAGGAATGCGCCGATGAAGCCGCGGAAGACGGCGTCCGGCAGGGCGGTGGCCACCCATCCGGCGAGGAAGCTGCCGAGCACGAGAAACGCGAACCAGCGGCGCACCAGGGCCCATTCCACCATGCGCGCGCGGATCTGGGTGATGGCGGCGGAAAGCGACGTGAGCAAGACACAGGCGAGGGAGGTGGCCACGGCCACGGGCGTGACGGCCTCGGACGGCAGGAACGCCAGCAGGTCGAGGAGCACGATCAGCAGCGGGACGATGACCACGCCGCCGCCGATGCCGAGCAGGCCCCCGAGGAACCCGCTCACCGCGCCGATGGCGACGCAGGAACCGATGAACAAAAAGTGATTCAATGATGGACCGGTACGGCGGAAAGCTGCGGAGTCTACTGAACTTGGTGCTGGGGCTTCAAAACCGCACGGTGGCGCGCGTCGCGCTCGCCCTGGTGCTGGTGGCGGCGGGGGCGGCCGGTTACGGCGCGCAGCGCACCATCGAGCTGCCCAACGGCGATCGCTACGAGGGCGAGGTGGAGGACGGCTTCCGCACCGGCGACGGGGTCTACGTCTGGGCCGACGGGCATCGCTACGAGGGTGAGTTCCGCAACAACCGCATGCATGGCGAGGGGGTCTACACCTGGCCGGATGGGCGCACCTACACCGGCACCTTCGAGGACGACCGGCGCGAGGGTCGCGGGGTACTGCGCTGGCCGAACGGTGACACCTACGAGGGAGAGTTCGCGGACGATCAGATGCACGGCCGGGGCACGTTCGAATGGGCCAATGGCGACGTCTACGAGGGGCGTTTCGTCGAGGGGCGGCGCACCGGGCCCGGCGAGTTCCGGTGGGCGGGCGGCCAGCGTTACGAAGGTGAGTTCGAGAACGGCCGGCTGCACGGCGAGGGCTCCTTCCACTGGCCGGACGGCCGGCGTTTCGAGGGGCGCTTCGAGAACGGCGAGAAGACCGGCATCGGCGTGTTCCACTGGCCCAACGGCAATCGCTATGTCGGCCGCTTTCAGGACGACGCGCGCGAGGGGATCGGCTTGTTCTACTGGCGGGACGGCACCGTCTACCGCGGCCAGTTCGCCGGTGACCGAATGCACGGTTACGGGG
>JBMCWS010000103.1:0-8401 GCA_048621375.1 Pseudomonadota bacterium
GTAGGAATCCGGCCGTACCGGATGCGCCAGCGGGCCTGCGTCCTCGGCGAACTGGATGGACCGCAGCCGGGTCACGTCCTCGATCCGCTTCTGCGTGCGGGAGTTCATGTCCGAGGAGAACTCCGCATCGCGGAACACGGTGAAGCCCTCCTTCAGGCTGAGCTGGAACCAGTCGCGGCACGTCACCCGGTTCCCGGACCAGTTGTGGAAATACTCGTGGGCCACCACCGCCTCCACCCGCTGATAGGCCGCGTCGGTCGCGGTATCGGGCGAGGCGAGAACGCAGGAGGTGTTGAAGATGTTGAGCCCCTTGTTCTCCATGGCGCCCATGTTGAAGTCCTCCACCGCCACCACCATGAAGACGTCGAGGTCGTACTCACGCCCGAATGCCTCCTCGTCCCAGCGCATGGCGCGCTTCAGCACGTCCATGGCGTAGCGGCACTGCTCGATGTTGTGGGGCTCCGAGTAGATCCGCAGCGTCACCTCGCGGCCCGACACGGTGACGAAACAGTCTTCCATCACCGCCAGATCCCCCGCCACCAGGGCGAACAGATAGCTGGGCTTGGGGAAGGGATCCGCCCACGTGGCCTGGTGGCGGCCGTCGCCGGAGGCGCGCTGATCCACCAGATTGCCGTTGGAGAGCAGCATGGGATAGCGCTCGGCGTCGGCGATGACGGTGGTGGTGAACTTCGACAGCACGTCGGGACGGTCCTGGTAGTAGGTGATGCGGCGAAAGCCCTCCGCCTCGCACTGGGTGCAGTACATGCCGCCGGATTTGTAGAGTCCTTCGAGGGCCGTGTTCTGCTCCGGGTGGATCCGGGTCACCACCTCTATCTCCGCCGCCTCGGGCACGTCGAACAATGTAAGCGAGCGGTCGTCCACCTGATACTGATTGCTGTTCACGGTGGCCCCGTTCACCGCCACGGACTCGAGCGCGAGATCCCGGCCGTCGAGGATCAGGGGGGCGTCCGACGGCGCTCCGTCCGCCCGTTCCACCCGCAGGCGGCTGGTCACCACCGTCTCGCCGTCGCGGATGTCGAACGTCAGGTCGGTCTCGCGGGTCCGGTAGTCCGGGGACCGGTAGTCCTCGAGGTGAATGGCTTTGGGCTCGGCTTCCCGCATCACGTAGCAACTCCCTTTCGACGGCCGGCTCGGAGCACCGGCTCGATGTCGTCAATCATGCGCCCGGATACCCGCCACCGCCAGCGCCAGCAGCGCGCCGGCCACCAAACCGCCCCAGTGCGCGGCATTGGCCACGTGCAAGCCGAACGGTTCGGTGACGCCGGTGGACAGGATCACCAGAAAGACCAGCAGACCCACGGCGATGCCGCCGGGGAACTGCCAGTGAGCCGACTCCGGGCGGCGGGCCTTCATCACTAGGACGAACCCCAGCAACCCGTAGGCGACGCCGGACAGCCCCCCGAACAACGGGCTGCCGAAGGCATACTGCACGAGGTTGCTCACGCCGGCGAGCACGAGCACCACACCCCACAATCCCGCCGCCGAGAGCCCCCGCTCCACCCGGCGGCCGAGTTCGATCACCACGGCGCAGTTGAACGCCAGGTGCAGCGCCGAGAAGTGCAGGAACATGGGCGTGAACCAGCGCCACACCTCCAGGCGACCCAGCAGCGCCACCAGCGTCGGCAGCTCGGATTGCGGCGTGCGGGGATCGATGATGGCGAGCCACGCCGTCAGCGCGGTGAGCTCCCCGTTACTCAACGGATAGCTGAACGGAAACACCACCAGGGCCAGGGCGATCAGCACGGTCAGCCCGGGATAGCGGGCCGGGCCCCGCCACCAACGCCGCACCGGCGCCGCCCGCGGTGCCGCCTCCAGCCGCAGCCGACCGTCGCGCCAGGCGCCATAGGCGTCCCGCACCAGCTCGGCGTGTGCGGCGTCCCGCACCTCGAGCACCTGGGCACCGCGCTCCTCGTACACCCGATGGACCACCCGGTGCTGCCACAGATAGCTGGAGAACCGTGACAGATCCTCGTGCAACGAGGTCTCGATGACGCGCATGAAAGGTAGCCGGAAGTGGTAGTACACTGCCCGGGCACTTTCCCGTACTTCAGTAGCTGGATGCAAGCAGTAGACGACGAAGTTCTCGGCCAGGTGAGCCGGTGGCTCGAAGCCGGCGAGCCCTGCTGGCTGGCCACCGTTATCGAAACCTGGGGCTCCTCGCCGCGCCCCGTGGGTTCGCTGTTCGCGTGCAACGCCCACGGCAGGACGGCGGGCTCGCTGTCCGGCGGCTGCGTCGAGGACGACCTGATCGAGAAGCTGCTGGCCGGCGAGCTGGCCCGGGAACGGCCGCAGTTCTTCCGCTACGGCATCAGCGCCGAGGAAACCGAGCGCTTCGGCCTGCCCTGCGGCGGCTCCCTGCACATCGTCGTCGAGCCGCTGACCCCGGACGACGCCACCCGCAAGCATTTCCGGCACCTGCGGGAGCGGCTCGCCGAGCGCCGCTGGGTGCGCCGGCGGGTGGCCCTGGGCGCGGGGGAACGCCGCGCCGACGACGTGGACGTGTTCGAGCCCCTCGACTGGGACGGCGAGCGCGAAGTGCTCACCCACACCTACGGGCCGCGACATCAGCTGTTCGTCATCGGCGCCGGCATGGTCGCGCAGTATCTGGCGGAGCTGGCGCAGAAGCTCGATTTCGCGGTCACCGTGTGCGACCCGCGCCAGCACCTGCTCGACGACTTCCGAATAGAGGGGGTGACCCTGGTGTGCGACATGCCCGACGACGCGGTCCGGCGCCACGCCAGCGACCCGGCATCCGCCATCGTCGCGGTGACCCATGACCCGCGCATCGACGACATGGGCCTGATGGAAGCCCTCGATACCCCCGCGTTCTACGTCGGCGCCATGGGCTCGAGCCGGACCTCCGCCAGCCGACGCGAGCGGCTGCGGGCCCTGGATGTGGACGACGCGGCCCTGGCGCGCCTGCACGCGCCCATCGGGTTGCCCATCGGCAGCAAGACCCCCCCCGAGATCGCCGTGGCGATCATGGCCGAGATCGTCGCGGTGCGCACGCAAACCCAGGCGGCGGCGCGCGCGCAGCTCGCCGCCGTGGCGTCGCCCTGAGCCTGCGGATGAACGACGGCGCGCTGTTGCTGGCCGCCGGATCCTCCCGCCGCTTCGGCAGCGACAAGCGCCACCACCGGCTCGACGACGGCACGCCGCTGCTGGTCGCCAGCGTGCGGCGTTACGCCAGCGCGTTCGCGGAGCTGGTGGTGGTGCTCCGGCCCGACGACGACGAGCTCGCGGAGCGGGCGCGCGACGCTGCCCCGCGCGGCGCGGTGACGATCCTGCGCTGCCCCGACGCCCACCGGGGCATGGGCCATTCCCTGGCCTGGGGTGCCCGCCACGCGCCGCCCTGGGCGCACCTGTTCGTCGCGCTGGGCGACATGCCGTGGGTGCGAACGGACACCCTGGTCCGGCTGCGGCAAACCGCTGCCGCGGCCCCGGCCGACGCCATGGTCCGGCCGGCGCACCGGTCCGTCCCCGGCCACCCGGTCGCCTTCGGCCGGGACCACGTCCCCGCCCTTGCGCGGCTCACCGGCGACCGGGGCGCCCGCGCCCTGCTCG
Organism: Pseudomonadota bacterium; assembly: GCA_048621375.1. Lineage (GTDB taxonomy): Bacteria > Pseudomonadota > Gammaproteobacteria > Pseudomonadales > Azotimanducaceae > UBA7803. Next base: position 3,586 of record JBMCWS010000103.1, read on the forward strand.
AGGCCCACCCCCACGTGCGGCTGGTGGAGGTCGACGACCCCGGCGTGCTCGCCGACCTGGACACACCGCCGGAGGTCGCGCCGTAGCGCGACGCGCTCAGGCGGCGCTGCCTCCGGCGCCGCCCAGGCGGCTGCCCCAGTCGAGCTTGCTCCGGCACGACTTGTAGAAGTTGTGGTCCACGGGATAGATCAATCGCAGCGGGGTGGGATGCTTGCGAATCCGCACTTCGGCGCCGGTGGTCAGGGCGAAATCCACCTGCGAGTCGCAGCTCACCTTGGCGTCCGCGGTGCCGGAGTTGCCCATGACGATGCATATCTCCGACTGCCCGCCCACCACCAGCGGCCGTGAGGTCAGGGTATGGGGAAACATGGGAACGATGACGATGGCGTCCAGCGCCGGGTGCATGATGGGCCCGCCGGCGGACAGGGCGTAGGCGGTGGAGCCGGTGGGCGAGGCGACGATGACGCCGTCGGAACGCTGATCGTAGACGAACTGGCCGTCCACCCACAGCGAGAACTCCATCATCCGCGACATCGCCCCCAGGTGCACAACGACGTCGTTCAACGCCGGCGACTGTCCGGTCTCGCGCTCGCCGTGCACCACCGTGCTGTCCAGGAGGAAGTGGTCTTCGGCATTGAAACTGCCCTCCAGCACCGCGGGCAGGCGGATGTCGATCTGATCCGGCGAGATGTCGGCGAGAAACCCGAGTCCGCCCCGGTTCACGCCGAGCACCGGAACCCCGTACCGGGCCAGGTCGCGCGCCACACCAAGCAGGCTGCCGTCGCCGCCGACCACCACGATGAGATCGCACTGCCGCCCGAGGTCGGCCCGCGGGACCGCCTCACCGTGAAAGTCGGGCAACCCCTCCGCCGTGGTCTGCTCTACCAGCACGACGCGGCCGTGGCGTTGCAGGCAGGCCTGGACGGCGATCACGCTGTCCACGATCTCCGGGCTGCGCCGGCGAGCGATCACCCCCACGGTGGAAAAGCTGGCGACCATCCCGCACCCCCGCAAAAAACCCCGCGCACATTACACAGCCCCCGCGGCGTGGACAATGGGGGCCCGCGCAACTACCCTGCTGGACCATGAACACGGCCGTGGATCAGCGCTACCTCGGCGCGTTCGACCTGCTCCGCCACGCCGAGGGCACGGAAGGCAGCGCCGCGCTCTGGGCCCTGATGCGGGAAGAGGCCACGAGCAAGGCGGCCCAGGAGCCCATTCTGGGCAGCTATTTCCACGCCACGGTGCTGAATCACAAGTCCCCCGCCTCGGCGCTCAGTTTCCGGCTCGCCAGCAAGCTCGACAACCCCATGCTGCCGACCATGCTGATCCGCGACGTCATCACCGAGGCGCTCGAAACCGAGCCGGAAATCCTACGCGCCGCGGCCCTGGACGTCGTGGCCTCCTACACCCGCGACCCGGCCTGCGAAGACCTCTCCACGCCGTTTCTGTTCTACAAGGGCTTCCACGCCCTCCAGGCCCATCGCATCGCCCACTGGCTCTGGCATCGCGACCGGCGAACCCTGGCGCAGTTCTTCCAGAACCAGATCAGCGTCACCCTCGGGGTCGACATGCACCCGGCGGCCCGGGTGGGCTGCGGCATCATGCTCGACCACGCCACCGGCATCGTGGTCGGCGAGACCGCGGTCATCGACGACGACGTGTCGATCCTGCACTCGGTGACCCTCGGCGGTACCGGCAAGGCCAGCGGCGACCGGCATCCGAAGATCCGCAAGGGGGTGCTGCTGGCGGCCGGCTGCAAGGTCATCGGCAACATCGAGGTGGGCAGCGGCGCCAAAGTGGGCGCCGGCAGCGTGGTCCTTCAGGACGTCCCGGCCGGCGCCACGGTGGCCGGCGTGCCCGCCAGGGTGGTGGGCCGCTCCGAGGGCAGCGTCCCCGCCCACGAGATGGACCAGTCCATCGGCTGACGCCGCCGGCCGGGCGGCGCCCCTAGGGCGACGCCCCATCCAGCCGTTCCCGCGCGCGGGTGATGAGCTGCGCCATCACCTCCTCCGACTGCGCCCCGGGAATCGCGAACTTGCCGGCGAGCACGAAGAACGGCACGCCTGTCACCCCCACGGCTTCCGCCAGCGCCAGCTCCGAGCGCACCTTGCCCGCCTCTTCGTCGTCGGCGAGCATGGCCGCCGCGGCCTCGGGATCCAGCCCCGCGTCGGCGGCGGCGCGCATCAGCTCCGCGGGATCGCCCACGTCCCGCCCCTCGCTGAAGTAATAGCGGAACAGCACTTCGGCGAGCGCGTGCTGGCGCCCGGAGAACTCCGCCCACGACAGCAGGCAATGCGCCCGGAAGGTATTGGGTGCCACCCGGATGGCGGAGAAGTCGAGCTCGAGGCCCACGCTCCGGGCTTCCCGGCTCACCGGCTCGTAGACCCGGGCCGGATCGGCGTCGGCGCCGAAGCGTGCTTCGAGGAAAGTGTCGCGATCGACGCCCCCCTCCGGAATCTGCGGGTACAACTGATACGGCCGCCAAGTCACGCCGATGCCCTGGCCCGCCTCGGTGGCCAGTACGGCGTCGAGGCGGCGCTTGCCGATGTAGCACCAAGGGCAGACGACGTCGGAGAAGATTTCGATCTGCATGGTAGCCAGCCAGCCGTCCGAAGACGGTCGTCAGTAGGCGGGGTGTGCTCGAGACGCCAGTATAGCGCGGGCCCGACCGCCCGCTGAATACCGGCGACCGACTACTCCATCAACCGCTTCAGCCGCCGGTTGCGCTCCCGCTCGACCCGCAACGCCGTTTTCAGCTTGCTGATCTCTTCGCGGTAGCTTTGCACCTGGGCCAGGTAGTGTTGCTGCTGACGCTGGAGCTCCGAGCGCAACCGGGCCACGTCCGCGGGCGCGGCGGAGGCCGCCGGCTCGACTGGGGCGGATCCGCCTACCGCGACGCGACCGCCGGGCGCGGTGCCGGACTCGGCATCGAGGGGAGACGCAGCAGGCGCCTCGGCGCCCCGGCCGCCGGCTTTGCGCGCAATCGCCTGCTCGAGCTCCTGCACGGCGGTCATGGGCTGGCTCGCCGGCTGGCTCGCCGGCTGGCACTCCGGCAGGCGTGCGACGCCGCGGTTCATCGGCGCAGGCTTCAGGCGGAGACGATTGCGCCAGACTGCCTTCTGCACCAGCATGGCCGGGTGACTCGCTCCCTCGCCCGCGGGCTCCCACAGGTTGACGGCGTGCCACGGCACCGGATTCTGGCTGCGGCAGGCCATCGTGGTGGCGCCGACGCCGAGATCCGGCGCCGCGCCGGCGTGCTCCGCCATGTACTCGAGCGGGAGATTGAAGGCTGGATCCACCAGCCCCTCATCGCTCACCTTGAACAGGAAGAACACCAGGCCGCGAACCGCCAGCCCGGAACCCACCTGCGCATACGCGGCCTTGACCGTCGTTCCGGCGCGGTCCGGCAACTTGGCGTGATGGCCGAGCAGCTTCCGGAACTGCTCGAAGTGCATCTCCGACTCCAGGGACGTTCCGGTGGAATCGAAAAGCGCCACCAGTTCCTGAAAGCCGCGCTGACTGGCCATGAGACTCCTCCGGAGCGCTGCCGGCGGCCCCACCCCGGGACCACCACCTCGAGCGGGGATTGCATCACAGCGGCGGTGCCGTTGCCGGGACCGGGGTCACATCGCGGCCGGCCAGGGGTTCACAGTTCCCCGCCCGCGTGCACCCGATCCAGTAACGGGGCGACATCCTCGTAGTGCAGGGCCGCGCGCGGCGGCCGCCCGCTGGTGGCAGCCGGGTAGCCCGGCCGATCCCCGCCGGTCGACCCGAGTCGCTCGGCATAAACCAGGGCGTCCGCCCCCACCGACTGCACATCGACGATGCGATAGGAGCCGTCCGCGAGCGCGAAGATCTGACCGATGAGGTTTCTCATGCTCTGGAACCATCCCTGTGTACCCGGGCAGCTTAATGCGCCCGCATGACCACGCGATGACACTCTTTGTAAGGTGCTTGTCGATTCCTCGTGCCGCGACGCAGCCGCGTGGCAAGATAGCCATCGAGGAGGCTCGATCGACCATGCGCAAGCTGCCGTTTTCGGCTCACAGCGCGATAGCGCGGCGGGACTGACGTGGCGCAGGTGCTCATCTGCGGAACCCTGGCCTTCGACGACATCGGCGCCTGCAAGGCGCCGCTCGACGCCGGAACGCGGAACGTCAAGCTCGATCACCTGCACCAGAGCTTCGGCGGCTGCGCCATGAACATCGCGTACAACCTGGCGGGACTGGGCCACGACAGCACGCCGTTCGTGTACGCGGGCGATGACTACGCCGGCGCCTACGCCCGCCACGTCGCCGCCAGCGGTATCTCCCGAGCCGGGATCGTCACCGTTCCGGGCACGCCGTGCGCGCGCGGCATCGTGCTCACGGGGCGCGACGGCGCACAGTTCACCGCCTTCTACCCCGGACCCACGGGAACCGCCCGGTGGCCCACGGACCTCGAGGGTCTGCTCGCCGGGCGGACGTTCGACGCCGCCATCCTTGCCCCCGATCTACCCGGGAAGATGGCGGGCTGCGCGCAGAAACTGCACCGGACGCCCCTGCGAATCTGGTGTCCGGGCCAATACGCGGAAGCGCTCGAACCCGCCGAGATCGACGCAGTCCTCGCACACGCCACGGTGCTGGTGGTGAACCGCCACGAGTGGCGGGCCCTGCGCCGTCACCGCTCACAGCGGCGGCTGCTCGCGGCAGGACGGCGCGCGGTGATCACGGACGGTCCCCGGCCGGTGGAGGTCCTCCCGGAGCGCGTGCGGGTCCCGGTGCCGGAGGCCCCGCCCGCGGCCTGGCGCGACCCCACCGGCTGTGGCGACGCC
>JBMCWS010000104.1:0-8263 GCA_048621375.1 Pseudomonadota bacterium
GTCCAGTCCATCTCGGAGACGTGCACCAGGCCTTCCACGCCTTCCTCGATCTCGGCGAAACAGCCGTAATCGGTGAGGTTGGTGACCGAGGCCAGCACCCGGGAGCCTTCCGGGTAGCGGCGGGTGATGTCCACCCACGGGTCGTCGCCGAGCTGCTTCATGCCCAGGCTCACCCGCATCTTCTCGCGGTCGAACTTGAGGATCTTCACGTCGACCTCGTCGCCGACGTTCACCATCTCGCTGGGATGACGGATACGGCGCCAGGCCATGTCGGTGATGTGCAACAGGCCGTCCACGCCGCCAAGGTCCACGAAGGCCCCGTAGTCCGTGAGGTTCTTGACGATACCCTTGATCTGCTGGCCTTCCTGGAGCGATTCCAGCAGGGCCTCGCGCTCGGCGCTGTTCTCTTCCTCGAGTACCGCACGGCGGGAGACCACCACGTTGTTGCGCTTGCGGTCGAGCTTGATGACCTTGAACTCGAGGGGCTTGCCTTCGAGGTGCGCGGTCTCGCGCAGCGGCCGGATGTCCACCAGCGAGCCGGGCAGGAAGGCCCGGATCTCGTTGATGTCGACGGTGAAACCGCCCTTCACCTTGCCGCTGATCTGGCCCTCGACCACCTCGTTCTTGTCGAAGGCCTCCTCGAGCATGCGCCAGGTCTCGGCGCGCTTGGCTTTCTCCCGGGACAACCGGGTCTCGCCCCGGCCGTCGTCCACGACTTCCATGGCGACGTGTACCTGATCGCCGATCTGAAGCGTGAATTCGCCGTTCTCGTCGAGAAACTGACTGCGCGGAATCACGCCCTCGGACTTCAGTCCCGCGTGCACCACGACGTAGTCGCCGGTGATGTCCACCACCGTCCCGGTGACGATGGAACCGGGCATCATCTCGACGGTTCTCAAACTCTCTTCGAATAGGTCCGCAAAAGTTTCGCTCATATGTCTGTCACGTGGACGCCTTCGCCTGGAATCCGGCTCGGGCGCCTTCGGTGAGCTCTCCGTTGATGTGTGTACGACGAATCCGACAGCGGAAACGCCGGTTGGTTGCGTCATGCGCCGGGCGTCAGGCCCCGCTCCGCGGCCGCTTCGAGCACTCGCGCCAGCACCGTGTCGATGGACATGTCAGTGCTGTCGATGAGCAACGCGTCCGCGGCCGGGCGCAACGGCGCCACGGCACGCCTTCGATCTCGCTCGTCCCTTTCCCGGATGCTCGCGAGAAGGGCGCCGAGGCTAACACTTAACCCCTTGTTTTTCAACTGGTTATACCGGCGCTCTGCGCGCACCTCCGGACTCGCGTCGAGGAACACCTTGAGCGGCGCGTCCGGGAACACCTCAGTGCCCATGTCGCGGCCGTCCGCCACCAGCCCGGGCGGGCGCCGCTGGGCGCGCTGGAGCTCGAGCACCGCCTCGCGCACCGCCGGCGACGCCGCCACCTTCGAGGCCCCCTCGCTCACCGCCTCGGTGCGAATGTCCTCGGTGCGGTCCCGGCCGTCCACCAGCACCCGGCCGCCCTCGAAGCGGATGCGGAGGCCGCGGGCCGCCGCCGCCAGCGCGGCGCCGTCGTCGAGGTCCAGGGCGCGGTCGAGGGCCACCGCGGCGACGATCCGGTACAGGGCCCCGCTGTCGAGCAGATGCCAGCCCAGACGCTCCGCCACCAGGGCCGAGATGGTGCCCTTGCCGGAGCCGCTGGGCCCGTCGATGGCGATCACCGGCGCCGCGGCGGAGTCAGTGGTCATCGTCCCAGCTCCGGCGCCGGGCGCCGGCGGCCTCGAGCAGGTCTTTCAGGGCGTCGATGTCGTCGTTCTCGAGCAGCGCCCGTATGCGTTGCAGATCGCCCTCCAGGTCGTCCAGCGCCCCCAGCACCGCGGTGCGGTTGCCGGCGAAGATGGGCGCCCACACCTCGGGGTCGGCGCCGCCGATGCGGCTGAAATCCCGGAACCCGCCGGCGGCATGGCGAAGGTGCTCGTCCCCCACCTGCTGCAGGTAGGCAAACGCCACCAGATGGGGCAGATGGCTGGTGACGGCCAGCACCTCGTCGTGGCGGGCCGGGTCCATGCGGGTGGTGCGCCCGCCCACGGCCCGCCACCAGCCGGCCACCTGCGCCAGCGCCTCGGGATCGGTCTCGGGCGCCGGCGTGAGGATCACCTCCGCACCTTCGAACAATCCGGCGTCGGCGGCGTCCGGGCCGCTGCGCTCGCTGCCGGTGAGCGGATGGCAGGCCACGAACCGCGGCGGCACCGTCCCGGTGGCCTCGCGGACCGCCGCCAGCACGGCGCCCTTGAGGCTGCCGGCGTCGAACAGCACCCCCGGATGGTCGCGCAGGCACGCCGCCCATGCGCCGATGGTGTCGCTCGGACCGGCGAGCAGCACGGCGTCGGCCTGCTCCGGCACCGCGTCCACCAGGTCGTCCACCAGGGCGAGGTCGCGGGCCCGCTGCCGGCGCACCGGGTCCGGCTCCACCCCCAGCACCTCGTCGAACACGCCGTGGCGGCGCGCGGCCAGCGCGAACGAGCCGCCGATGAGCCCCGTGCCGACCACCACCAGGCGCATCAGCGGAGCACGTGCGCCAGGGCGTCCAGCAGGCGGGCGTTCTCCGCCGGCAGGCCCACGGTGGCGCGCAGATGGTCGGGCAGCCCGTACTCCGCCACCGGCCGCACGATCACCCCGCGCTCCAGCAGCGCCCGGTAGGCCGCCCCCGCCCGATCGGCGGCGTCGCCGGGCACCGCGAAGGTGACGAAATTGCCGGCCGAAGGGATCCACGACACGCCGAGCCGGTCCAGGCCCGCCTCGAGCTGTGCCATGCCCTCGCGGTTCAGGCGCCGGCTCTCCGCCAGGTAGGCATCGTCGGCCAGCGCGGCGCACGCCCCGGCCTGCGCCGGGGCGCTGACGTTGAACGGCTCGCGGGCGCGGTTCATGAGATCCGCGGCCTCCGGGCTGCTCACCGCGTAGCCCACCCGAAGCCCGGCCAGGCCGTGGATCTTCGAGAAGGTGCGGGTGACGATGAGGTTCGAATACCGCGCCAGCAGCGTGAGCCCGTCCGGATACGCGGGGTCGTCCACGTACTCGAAGTAGGCTTCGTCCAGCACCACCCACACGTCCTCGGGCACCGCGTCGAGAAACGCCACCAGGGCGCGCTCGTCCACCCAGGTGCCGGTGGGGTTGTTGGGGTTGGCCAGAAACACCAGCGCGGTGTCGTCGCCCACCGCCGCGGCCATGGCGTCGAGATCGGCGCCGTAGTCGCGCGCCGGCACCTCCACCAGGCGGGCGCCGCAGAGCCTCACCGCCAGCGGGTGCACCACGAACGCGTGCTCGGCGACGATCCCCGACGACGCCGGCGTCAACGCCATCCGCGCCGCCAGGTTGAGCACGTCGTTGGAGCCGCACCCCAGGGTGAGCGTCTCCGGCGCCACGCCGAGGCGGGCGGAAAGCGCGAGCTTCAGCTCGTAGCCGTTGCCATCGGGGTAGCGATTCGCCTCGGCGGCGGCGTCGGCGATGGCGGCCCGGACCGCTTCCGCCGGTCCCCGGGGATTCTCGTTGCTCGCCAGCTTGACGACGTCGGTAATGCCGAGCTCCCGGGTGAGCTCGGAGACGGGCTTGCCCGGCTGATAGGGGGACAGCCCGGCGATGTTCGGATTGACGTGTCGGCGCATCACACCACCGCTTGCGGATAGGAACCCAGTGAGCGGACTTCCATGGCCACCCGGCCCACCGATTCGAGCACCCGCTCGATGCGGTCCTCGCTCTGGTGGCCGTCGAAGTCGATGAAGAAGACGTATGACCAGCTTCCGGACTTGGCCGGGCGGGTCTCGATGCGGGTGAGGCTGATGCCGTGACGGTGGAACGGCTCGAGCACCTTGTACAGGGCCCCCGGCTCGTTGCGGGTAGACACCAGGATGGAGGTCTTGTCGCGCCCGCTCGGCCCCACCGTCTGCCGGCCGATCACCAGAAACCGGGTCTTGTTGTCGGGATGATCCTCGATCCGGGTCGCCAGGATGCGCAGCCCATAACGCTCCGCCGCCACCTCGCCGGCGATGGCTGCCACCCCCGGGGTTTCCGCGGCCACCCGCGCCGCCTCGGCATTGCTGGTCACCGGCGTCCGGGGGATGCCCGGGTAGTGGGTGTCGAGCCAGCCTCGGCACTGCGCCAGCGACTGGGAGTGGGAGACGATCTGCGTCACCGGCTCGTCCGCCCCCTGCGCGTGCACCAGCAGAGCGTGGTGGATGGGCAGCTCCACCTCGGCGCAGATGAGCGCCGGCGAGTCCATGAAGCAGTCCAGGGTATGGTTCACCATGCCTTCGGTGCTGTTCTCCACCGGCACCACGCCGTAGTGGGCGCCCTCCGACTCCACCTCGCGGAAGACCTCGTCGATGGAGGCGAGCGCCCGGGTGCTGGCGAAGTGCCCGAACTGCTTCACCGCGGCGGCCTCGGTGTAGGTGCCCGGCGGCCCGAGATAGGCGATGGTGAGCGGCTGCTCGAGGTTCAGGCAGCACGAGATCACCTCGCGAAACAGCCGCGCGAGGTCCTCGTCGGACAGCGGGCCCTGATTCTCCTCGCGGATCCGCGCGAGGATCTGCGCCTCCCGCTCCGGGCGGTAGAACACCGGTGGCTGATCCCCGGGCTCCGCGTGCTTGATCTTCGCCACCGCCAGCGCGCAGGCGGCGCGCTCGTTCAGCAGCCGCTGCAGGTCGCGGTCGATGGCGTCGATGCGCTCGCGCACCGACTCCAGGGTGGCGTCGGGCCACGCATCCGGCGGCGTCTCATCCATGCTCACGCTCGAACGTTTGCATATAGTCCACCAGCGCGTCCACGGCGGCTTCCGGCACCGCGTTGTAGATGCTGGCGCGCATGCCGCCGACGCTGCGGTGGCCCTTCAGGTTGGTGAGCCCCCGCTCCTCGGCGCCGGCGAGGAACACCGAGTCGAGCTCCGGGTCCGGCAGGGTGAACGGCACGTTCATCAGCGACCGGTTCGCCTCGGCCACCGGCGAGCGGTAGAAGTTGCTGGCATCGATGGCATCGTAGAGCTTGCCGGCCTTGCGCCGGTTCAGCGCCGCCATGCCCGCGACCCCGCCCTGGGCCTTGACCCACCGGAACACCAGCCCCGCCAGGTACCAGGCGTAGGTGGGCGGGGTGTTGGACATGGAATCCGCTTTGGCGTGGACGGCGTAGTCGAGCATGCTCGGAGTTCCCGGGCGGGCGTGGCCCACGTGGTCCTTGTGCACCACCACCACCGTCAGGCCCGCCGGGCCGATGTTCTTCTGGGCCCCGGCATAGATCACCGCGAACCGGGAGACATCCACCGGACGCGACAGGATGTCCGAGGACATGTCCGCCACCAGCGGCACCGCGGGCTCGGGGAAATCCTGGAACTGCACCCCGCCGATGGTCTCGTTGGAGCAGATGTGCAGGTAAGCGGCATCGCCCGAGAGCTGCCAGCCGGCCGGATCGGGGATGCTGGTGAACCCGTCGGATTCGCCGCTCGCGGCCACGTTCACCTCGCAGAACCGCCCGGCCTCCTTGATGGCCTTGGTGGACCACGACCCGGTGTTCACGTAGTCGGCGCGGGTTTTCTCCCCCAGCAGGTTCAGGGGCACCATGGCGAACTGCGTGGTGGCACCGCCCTGCAGGAACAGCACGTGATAGTCCTCGGGCACGTTCAGCAGCTCGCGGAAATCCGCCTCCGCCTGCTCGGCGATGTCGATGAACGCCTTGCTGCGGTGGCTCATCTCCATCACCGACATGCCGGTGCCACGGTAATTCAGCATCTCGTCGCGAGCCTGCTCCAGCACCGCCGCCGGCAGCGCCGCCGGCCCCGCGGAGAAGTTGTGCACCCGTTGCTGCGTCATACGTCTGTTTACTCCTCGCTGTCGGTGGAGTCGTCGAGTGCGTCGCCGTTGTCGGCGTCCTCGGACTCCACGATTCGTTGCACTCCCACCAGCCGCTCGTCGCCGCGCAGGCCGATGAGCTTCACGCCCTGGGTGTTGCGGCTCAGCACGGACACCTCGTCCGCCTTGGTCCGCACCAGGGTGCCGAGATTGCTGATGAGCATGATTTCGTCACCAGCGAACACCTGCACGGCGCCCACCAGGGAACCGTTGCGCTCACTGGTCTGCATGCCGATCACCCCCTGGGTGCCGCGGCCGCGCACCGGGAACTCGCTCACGGCGGTGCGCTTGCCGTAGCCGTGCTCGCTGGCGGTGAGCACGTAACCCTCCGGGCGCGGGATCATCAGCGAGATGACCCGATGGCCGCCGGTCAGGCGGATGCCCCGGACGCCGCGGGCCGTGCGGCCCATGGCGCGCACGTCCGACTCCTTGAAGCGCACCCCCTTGCCGGAGCTCGCCAGCAGCAGCACGTCGCAGTGACCGTCGGTGAGGGCCGCCCCCACCAAAGTGTTGTCCTCCTCGAGGTCCAGGGCGATGAGCCCGTTGCCCCGCGGGCGCGAGAACTGCGCCAGCTCCGTCTTCTTCACCGTGCCGTTGGCGGTGGCCATGAACACGTACCAGCCCTCGGAATACTCCTTGATGGGCAGGATGGCGGTGATCCATTCGTCCCCGGTCAGCGGCAGCATGTTCACCAGCGGCCGCCCCTTGGCACCGCGGCTGGCCTGGGGAATCTGATAGACCTTGAGCCAGTACACCTTGCCGAGATTCGAGAAGCACAGCAGGGTGTCGTGGGAGTGCGCCACCAGCAGGTGCTCGACGAAATCCGCGTCCTTCACCGAGGTGGCGGCGCGGCCCCGGCCGCCCCGCTTCTGCGCCTGATAGCTGTCCAGCGGCTGGGTCTTGGCGTAACCGTTGTGGGAGATCGTCACCACCAGGTCTTCCTCGTTGATCAGATCCTCCACGGTGAGATCCTCGTGGGAGCTGCGGATCTCGGTACGGCGCGGGTCGCCGTAGGCGTCACGGATGGCCGTGAGCTCGTCGCGGATCACCTCCATCAGCCGCTGCGCCGAGCCCAGGATGTCCTGGAGATCGGCGATCTCGTCGAGAATACCCTGGTAGTCGTCAAGCAACTTTCCCTGTTCCAGAGCGGTGAGCCGCTGCAGGCGCATGTCCAGGATCGCCTGGGCCTGCTCCTCGGAGAGAAAGTACTGGCCGTCGCGGAACCCGAATTCCTCCGACAGCCCGTCCGGCCGGCAGGCGTCACTGCCCGCCCGGGCGAGCAGCTCCTGCACCGCATCCGACTGCCAGCCGCGGCTCATCAGCGCCTCCCGGGCCTCGGGCGTGCCCGGGGAAGCCTTGATCAGCTCGATCACCGGGTCGATGTTCGCCAGCGCCACGGCCTGGCCCTCCAGGATGTGGCCGCGCTGCCGGGCGCGCCGCAGCAGGTAGATGCTGCGCCGGGTGACCACCTCCCGGCGGTGCTGCACGAACGCCTCGAGCATCTGCTTGAGATTCAGAAGCCGCGGCTGGCCGTGCACCAGCGCCACGCAGTTGATGCCGAACACCGCCTGGAGCTGGGTCTGGCTGTAGAGGTTGTTCAGCACCACCTCCCCGGAATCGCCGCGCCGGACCTCGATCACCACCCGCAGGCCCTCCTTGTCGGATTCATCCCGCAGCTCGGTGATGCCTTCGATCTTCTTCTCCTTGACCAGCTCGGCGATGCGCTCGATGAGCCGGGCCTTGTTGAGCTGATACGGCAGCTCGGTGATGACGATGGTGTCGCGGTTCGACTTGTCGTCGTGCAGCACCTCGGCACGGGCGCGCACGTGCACGCGCCCCCGCCCGGTGCGGTAGGCGTCGACGATGCCGGCACGGCCGTTGATGATGGCGGCGGTGGGAAAATCCGGCCCCTGGATGATCTCCATGAGCTCGTCCACCGTGGTCTCCGGCCGCTCGAGCAGCGCCAGGCAGCCGTCCACCACCTCCCGCAGGTTGTGCGGCGGGATGTTGGTGGCCATGCCCACGGCGATACCCGAGCTGCCGTTCACCAGCAGGTTCGGCACCCGCGTGGGCAGCACGTCGGGCATGGTCAGGGTGTCGTCGTAGTTGGGGATGAAATCGACGGTTTCCTTGTCGAGATCCGACAGCAGCTCCGTCGCCATCCGCGCCATGCGCACCTCGGTGTAGCGCATGGCCGCCGGCGGGTCGCCGTCCACCGAGCCGAAGTTGCCCTGGCCGTCCACCAGCAGGTAACGCATGGAGAACGATTGCGCCATCCGCACCACGGTGTCGTAGATGGCCACGTCGCCGTGGGGGTGATACTTACCCATCACCTCGCCCACCACCCGGGCGGACTTCATGTACGGCCGGTTCCAGGTGTTGTTC
>JBMCWS010000105.1:0-8109 GCA_048621375.1 Pseudomonadota bacterium
CTCTTCGGGTCCCAGCGGTGGGCTTCGTTCCTGAACGAGAACACCCGCTCCTTGGCCCGGGACTTCTCCTCGTCCCGGCGCGCGCCGCCGAACGCCGCGTCGAACTTGTAGGTATCCAGCGCCTGCTTAAGCGCCTGGGTCTTCATCACGTCGGTGTGGACCTGGGAGCCGTGGCTGAACGGGCCGACGCCCTGGGCCACGCCTTCCTCGTTGATGTGGACGATGAGATCCAGGCCGAGCTCCCGCGCCGTCTGGTCCCGGAACTCGATCATCTCCCGGAATTTCCAGGTGGTGTCCACATGGAGCAGCGGAAACGGTGGCTTCGAAGGATAGAAAGCCTTCCGCGCCAGATGCAGCATCACCGACGAGTCCTTGCCGATGGAGTACAGCATCACCGGGTTCTCGCACTCCGCGAGAACCTCGCGCATGATGTGGATGCTTTCCGCCTCGAGCCGCTCGAGATGTGTCAGTGGTCTCGGCACAGTGGGGCCCCGGCGTTGTCACGAACCGCCGCAATTAGACCCAAGTTGTCTAAGCCTGGCAACATTCTCGTTGTTACATGCATATGCCCGTTTGTAAACTGCCGAGCCGCAGCAAGTTGGAGCACCCGGCGACATGGCTGTCATCATCTACATCCTCGCCTTCGTCGGCGGGTTTTCCATCATGTCGCTCGAGCTGCTCGGCGGGCGGGTGCTGGCGCCGTACTTCGGCAGCTCCATCTACGTCTGGGGCAGCATCATCACCGTGTTCATGCTCTCGCTCTCGCTCGGCTACCTGGCCGGCGGACGGCTGTCGTTGCACCATCCGAGCCTCGGGCGCTTCGCGCTGATCTTTCTCGCCGCCGCCGGGTGCCTGTATCCCCTCGTCCACTACAGCGAAGCGCTGATGGCCTGGATCTTCGAGCACCTCGAGGATCCCCGCTACGGCTCGCTGGTGGCTTCGAGCATTCTGTTCGTCGTGCCCACGGTGATCATGGGGATGATCTCACCCTACTCCGTGCGGATGCTGGTGCGCACCACGGAGCACTCCGGGCAGGTGGCCGGCATTCTCTATTTCGTGTCGACGCTCGGCAGCGCCCTGGGGACGCTGGCCACCTCCTTCTATCTGGTGCTGTGGTTCGAGATCGACACCATCCTGCTGCTGCTGACCGGCGCTCTGCTCGCCATGGCGGCACTCGCCGGCATCTCCGCATTGAAGGTCGACGGTGCAGCGCGGTCTGCGCGGCCGGTATCATGATTTACTCATGAGAATCGCACGTGCATTCGCTCCAGGCGCCGCCGCCGTGATGGCCCTCGCCGCATTGTGGGCCGCCCCCGCCACGGCGCGGATCATCCACGAGGAGCAGTCGCTCTACAGCACCATCCTGGTGAACAAGCGCGGGCCGGTGCTGTGCATGCAGTTCAGCATCCGCCGCGACGAGCGCAATCAGACCTGCATGAACGAGCAGCGTCCCCGGGAGATGCTGTTCAGCTATACGCGGATGATGATGGGCAGCCTGCTGCTCGACCCCCAGCCCGAGCGTATTCTCGTGATCGGTCTCGGCGGTGGCACCCTGCCGCTCGCCCTCGACGAGCTGTTGCCCGAGGCCACCACGGACGTCGTCGAGATCGATCCGGCGGTGGTACGCCTCGCCCGGGAATACTTCGCGTTCGACCCCAGCGACCGGGTGAACGTGCACCCCAAGGACGGCCGCGTGTTCGTCAAGCGCGCCGCGAGTGAAGGGCGCGAGTACGATCTGATCATGCTCGACGCCTTCAACGGCGAGTACATCCCCGAGCATCTGATGACCCGCGAATTTCTCACCGAAGTGAAGGCGCTGCTCGCCGACGGCGGCGTCCTCGCGGCGAACACGTTCTCGCTGTCCGATCTCTACGACCACGAGTCGGTCACGTATCAGGCGGTGTTCGGCGAGTTCTTCAACATGAAGCCCGGCGCCAGCGGTAACCGGGTCATCCTCGACCGCAAGGGCCCGCTGCCGAACCGTGCCGCCCTCGAAGCCCGCGCCCGGGCCCTGGAAGACGATCTGGCGCGCTACGGGGTCGACGCTTTCGAGCTGGTGGATCTCATGCGTACGCGCCGGGACTGGAATCAGGACGCCCGGGTGCTCACCGACCAGTACTCGCCGGTGAACCTCCTCCGCGGGCGGGATTCGTAGGCGCCGAGCCGCCATGGCGCCCCTCGACTGGCAGCAACCCTACCGCGCCAACCGCTCGCCGGTGTGCGCCGACAACGTCGTCGCCACGTCCCAGCCGCTGGCGACCGAGGCGGGCCTGGACGCGCTCGCCCGCGGCGGCAATGCCGTGGACGCCGCCCTCGCCGCCGCCATCACGCTCACGGTGGTGGAGCCCGTCAACACCGGCGTGGGCAGCGACGCATTCTGCATTCTCTGGGACGGCGCTCGCCTCACCGGGCTCAACGCCTCCGGCCGGTCGCCGGCCGCATGGCGGCCGGAACGTTTCGCCGGTCGTGACGTCATGCCCCGGCTGGGCTGGGACTCGGTGACCGTGCCGGGCGCCGTCAGCGCCTGGATGGCGCTGTCGGAGTGTTACGGCGTGCTGGACTTCGCCGCCCTGTTCGACCGGGCGATCCACTACGCCGAGGCCGGATTCCCGGTGGGGCCCAAGACCGCCTACTACTGGCGCCACACCGCCGCGCGCTACGACGGCTTTGCGGAGTTCGAGCGGCACTTTCTCCCGGCGCCCGCGCCCGGCACGCGATTCCGGCGCCCGGAGCTCGCCGCCACCCTGCGCCTGCTGGCGCGCACCCGGGGCGAAGCCTTCTATCGCGGCGAGCTGGCCCAGCGCATGGCGGCCGCGGCGGCGCAGGAAGGCGGCGCGCTGTCCGCGGATGACCTGGCGGCGCACACCGCGGACTGGGTGGCGCCCGTGGCGCAGCGCTACCGCGACGTGGTGCTCCACGAGATCCCGCCCAACGGCCAGGGGCTGGCAGCGCAGATCGCTCTGGGCATTCTGCGGCATCTCGATGCGCCGCCCCTCGACTCGGCGGAAGGCGTGCACCTGCAGATCGAGGCCATGAAGCTCGGCATTCGTGCCGCCTTCGACCACATATCCGACGCGGCGGCCCTGCGCACGCCGCCGCAGGCGCTGCTCGACCCGACCATGCTCGCGCGGCTGGCGGGACGCATCGGCCACCGCGCGGCGCCCGTGCCGCCGGCGCCGCTGCCGGCGGGCGCCGACACCGTGTATCTTGCCGCGGCCGACGCCGACGGCATGATGGTGTCGTTCATCCAGTCGAACTTCGAGGCCTTCGGTTCCGGCGTGGTGGTGCCGGGGACCGGCATCGCCCTGCAGAACCGGGGCGCCGGGTTCTCGCTCGACCCGGAGCATCCGAACTGCGTCGCCCCGCGGAAACGGCCGTTCCACACCATCATTCCCGGCTTCGTGAGCGACGCCGACGATCACGGCGGCGCTCCGCGCATGGCGTTCGGAGTGATGGGTGGCCACATGCAGCATCAGGGCCACGTGCAGATGGTGACGCGGGTATTCGACCACGGTCAGAACCCCCAGGCCGCCAGCGACGCGCCGCGCTGGCACGTGTACCCGGACTACAGCGTCGGCCTCGAACGCGACTTCACCGACGAGGTGGCGACGGCGCTCGCCGCGCGCGGGCATCGGGTGCGCCGGGAACCCTTCGAGCACGTCTTCGGCGGCGCCCAGCTCGTGCTGCGCACCGCGGACGGCTACGTCGCCGGCTCGGACCACCGCAAGGAAGGCCACGCCGGCGGATTCTGAGACCCGCGCGGGCCGCCCCGCCGGCGCTTATCCCGCGGGATCGTCGCCGCGCTCCTCGAGATCCAGCGCGGCGGAATTCATGCAGTAGCGCAGCCCCGTCGGCTCCGGTCCGTCCGGGAAAACGTGACCGAGGTGGGCATCGCAGGTGCTGCACAGCACCTCGGTACGGCGCATGCCCAGGCTGTCGTCCTCCCGGGTGCTCACCCGCTCCTCGGCCAGGGGGGCATAGAAGCTCGGCCAACCGCTGCCGGAGTCGTATTTGGTGGCGGAATCGAACAGCGGCTCGCCGCAACACACGCAGCGATAGACGCCCGGCGTCTTGGTGTCGCAGTACTCGCCGCTGAACGGGCGCTCGGTCCCGCCCCGACGGGTGATCTCGTACTGCTCCGGGGTCAGCTCCGCCCGCCACTGCTCGTCGCTCTTGGTGACCTTCGCCATGATGCTGCACTCGCTCCCGTTCCGGCCGCCGCACCTGTTCGCGCCACGGCGGTTTGATACACTGATCGTTATCCTATTATGAGTCGAACCTCCATGAAATCGACAGAGGCCCCCGACGACAAGGTCTCGGAGCTTCCCCGGCCCCAGGGCCGGGAGATCCGCAAATCTCACAAGCTCGACGACGTGTGCTACGAGATTCGGGGCCCCGCCATGAAAGAGGCGGAGCGCATGGAGGAAGAGGGCCACCGGATTCTCAAGCTCAACATCGGCAACCCCGCCCCCTTCGGCTTCGAGGCGCCGGAAGAGATCCTGGTGGACGTCATCCACAATCTGCCCACCGCCCAGGGCTACTGCGATTCCAAGGGGCTGTACTCCGCCCGCAAAGCGGTGATGCAGTACTACCAGAGTCTGGGCGTCCTCGACGTCGAGATCGACCACGTCTACATGGGCAACGGCGCCTCCGAGCTGGTGCAAATGGGCCTGCAGGGGCTGCTCGACAACGGCGACGAGGTTCTGCTGCCGGCGCCGGACTACCCGCTCTGGACGGCTTCGGTGACCCTCTCCGGCGGCACGCCGGTGCACTACCGCTGCGACGAGCAGGCAGGCTGGTTCCCGGACATCGACGACATCCGCCGCAAGATCACCTCGCGCACCAAGGCGATCGTGGTGATCAACCCCAACAACCCCACCGGCGCCGTCTACAGCCGTGAGGTGCTCGAGGATCTCGCCGCGCTGGCCCGCGAGCACGACCTGGTGGTGTTCGCCGACGAGATCTACGACAAGATTCTCTACGACGGCGCCCGCCACGTGCCCATGGCATCGCTCGCGGAAGACATTCTGGTCATCACCCTGAACGGGCTGTCCAAGACCTACCGGGTGGCCGGGTTCCGAACCGGCTGGATGGTGGTGAACGGCGCGCGGCACCGCGCCCGCGACTACATCGAAGGGCTCGACATTCTCGCGTCCATGCGCCTGTGCGCCAACGTCCCCACCCAGCACGCGGTGCAAACGGCCCTCGGCGGCTATCAGAGCATCAACGAGCTGGTGCGGCCCGGGGGCCGCTTCTACGAGCAGCGGGAGCTGGCGTGGTCGATGCTCGACGCCATCGACGGCGTCTCCTGCGTCAAGCCTCAGGGGGCGCTGTACCTGTTTCCCCGGCTCGACGTGCGCCGCTTCAACATTCACGACGACGAGGCGTTCGCCCTGGACCTCCTGCGCCAAGAGAAAATCCTGGTGGTTCAGGGCACCGGCTTCAACTGGCCGGAGCCCGACCATTTCAGGTTGGTGTTCCTGCCGCGGGAGCACGAGCTCGAGCAGGCCATGCACGGCCTCGAGCGGTTCCTGCGCAGCTACCGGCAATGAGCGACCTGAATGTCGACGACTTCTGCAAGGATGCCGCCCGCGCCCTGACCGCGCTGTACGCGGCGTTTCCCCGAGCGCACACCCTGTTCGTGGAAGAAATCGCCGGCGCCGCAGAGGAGGACGAGTTCGGCCTGCCGAGCCCGCGGCACATGGCCTGCCTCGCCGCCCTGCTCTGGCTGGCCGACGAAGGCCTGCTCCGGTACGTGGACACGATCCGCCACGAGGCGGTGGATCAGGCCGTGCTCACCGCCCGGACCTTCACGCTGCTGTCGGCGCCACCGCCCGGATACGAGCCGCCGGACGCCGAGGCGCTACCCGGAACCGCCCTGCAGGAGCGCCGGACGCGGGTCAACCGCCTGCGCGAGGCGCTCGCCGAGCGCTCGTCGAGCCGCATTCGCGCGGCCGTCATGGAGTTGCTCGAAGCGCTCACGGACGCACGTCCACGCGGTAGAACAGACTGTCCTGATAGCCGGTGATGACTTCCACCAGGCCGGCGAGCCTCCGGTCGAGGGCCGGGTCGTCGGTATCGACCAGCAACGCGCGCCCGTCCAGCGTGAGCAGCTTGCTTCGGGTTCCGATCACCCACAGCCCCCGGCGGCCGATGCGCTCGAGCACCGCGGGGCTGAGCTGCTGATTGCCGCGGCCCAGGAGAAACCCCTGATGCCGGGTGAAGCTGAGCACCGCCACCACCGGCTCCTCGGGCCCGGCGTCGGCGAGCAGCCCTTCGAGCCATGCGGCATTCACGTCCCGCCCCACCTGCTCGCCCCGGCGCAGCACGTCCACGCCCACCAGGGTCGGTGCCATGCCGAGGGCCACCTTCACGGCGGCCACACTGCTTCCCGGGCCGAGCACGTAGATACCCGGTTGCGCGTCGATGCGCTCGACCACCTCGGCGACGATCTCCTCGAGCGCCAGGGCCTCGTTCTCGCGCCCGCTCTCCTTGGTGCGCTGCAGGAAGCCGCCGATCTCCGGCACCGCCACCTCACCGTAGTACCGCGGCCGCACCTCGCCCCCGCGCAGAGCCGCCTCGTCCAGATCCCGGACCTCGGCGACGGCCGCCCGGACCAGGCCGCCTTCCACCAGGGCCCGCAGCACGTCGCCGGCGGATTCCGGCGTGGCGGCGAACACGCCGGAGTGCATCTTCACCCCGGACGGCACGCCGAGCACGGGCAGCGATTCCCCGAGCGCCGCCAGCAGATCCCGCGCGGTACCGTCACCGCCGCAGAACACCAGCAGATCGGCGCCCGCGTCCCGCAGCGCGCGAGCGGCGGCCCGGGTGTCGGCAGCGGTGGGCGTAGCGCCGGGTGCGCCCTCCACGGTCGCCGGCAAGTGCGCGTCCGCCAGGGCGGTCGCGCCCATGTCTCCGCCCCACGTGAGCCAGCGAACCCGCCCCGCCGCGTCACCCATGGCTTCCAGGGCGCGCGCGGCGCGCTCCCGCCCCCGCGGCCGGCCGCCCCGGGCCCGGGCCTCGCCCTGGAGCTCGGTGCCGTCGCTGCCTTTGAGCCCCACGGCGCCACCGATGCCGGCCACCGGATTGACCAGCAACGCGAACGTCAGCATCCGGCCTCCAGACGCGCCACCACGGTCTCGGCCAGCGCCAATGAGGCGGTGAGCCCGGGGGACTCGATGCCGAGCAGATTCACCAGCCCCGGGATCCCGTGAGTCGCCTCGGTGCCGATGCGAAAATCCGCAGCCGGCTCGGCGGGGCCCGAGATCTTGGGGCGGATGCCGGTATAGGCCGGGTGCAGCCGCTCCGGCTCCAGCCCCGGGAAATAGCCGCGGATGGCGTCTTCGAAACGCCCCCGCGCGCTGTCGTCGAAGCTGTAGTCCACCTGATCGATCCACTCCACGTCGGGGCCGAACCGCGCCTGCCCCCCCAGGTCCAGGGTCACGTGCACCCCCAGGCCACCGGGCTCCGCCACGGGATACACCAGCCGCGAGAACGGCGCGGGCCCTGCGTAGGCATAGTAACGACCCCGGGCGAAGTACGCCGGCGGCGTATTGGGCGTGAGCCACCCCGCCACCGCCGGGGCCCACAGCCCGGCCGCGTTGACCACCGAGCGGGCCGCCACCGTCCCCGCCGGGGTCCGCAGCCGCAACCGGCCCCGGTCGCGGGCCATGTCCTGAACCTCGGTGGCGAACGCGATCATGCCCCCCGCCGCCTCGAGATCGCCCTGCAGGGCCAGCAGGTAACCGTGGGAATCGAGGATCCCGGTACTCTCGGACAGCAGCCCCGCCACGGCCCGGACCTCGGGCTCCAGAGCGGCCACGTCCGCCGCCGCGAGCCAGCGCAGTCGCCCCGCGCCGTTGTGCTCCGCCTGCTCCCGGTAGCGGGCCAGCACGGGGACCTGCTCCCGGGTGCGGGCGACGATGATCTTGCCGCAACGACGATGGGCCACGCCGTGGTCTTCGAGAAATCGATACAGCAACGCCTTGCCGCGCACGCACAGCCGGGCCTTCTCACTTTCACGGGGATAGTAGATGCCGGCGTGGATCACCTCCGAGTTGCGGGAGCTGGTCTCGGCACCGATGCAGCCGTGGCGTTCCAGGACCAGCA
>JBMCWS010000106.1:0-8050 GCA_048621375.1 Pseudomonadota bacterium
CACGAAGCTCGCGATGGCACCGGCCCGTCCGCTCAGCCGCTCCCGGGCCCGGCGATGCTCGTCCCCCGGGCAGAAATCCGCTTCCTCGACCCGCACCTCGCAGCGCACTCAGCCTCCGGTCACCGGTGGCAGAAACGCGACTTCGTCGCCTTCCGCGAGCTCGAACGGCGGCCGCACGAGCTCCTGATTCAGTGCCAGACGGACGTTCTCGCCACGCAGCGCGTGCAGCGCCGGCGCCGGCAGCTCCGCCTCCAGCGTGCTGATCAAACGCGCGAAATCCGCGTCGTCGGGCAGCACGACGTCACGCGCATCGACCCCCGCGGCCTCGCGGATCGATGCGAAGAATCGCACCTGCACCTTCATGCCGACTCGCCCTCCCAAGTGCCGCTGCGTCCTCCCGACTTGTGGAGCAGCCGGAGCTCTTCGATGACCATCCCCTTGTCGACGGCCTTGCACATGTCGTAGACCGTGAGCGCAGCCACGCTCACCGCCGTCAGCGCTTCCATCTCCACCCCGGTCCGCCCGGTCACCCGGCACTCCGCGCGCACCCGCAGCCGGCTCTCGTCCGCCGCTTCGAAATCCACGCTGACCCGGGTGAGCGGCAGCGGGTGGCACAACGGGATGAGCTCCGCGCAGCGTTTCGCCCCCTGAATTCCGGCCACCCGCGCCACGGCGAGCACGTCGCCCTTGGGGGTGCCGTGGTCGAGAATCTCGCGCAGCGTCCCGGGTGCCATGCGCACGTGGCCCTCGGCCACCGCGGTGCGGCGGCTCTCGTCCTTGGCAGCCACGTCCACCATGTTGGCTTCGCCGGCGTCATTCAGGTGGCTGAGCTTGGTCATGGCCGCAGTATACGCTCCACAGCGGGGGCGAGGCACCGCCCGGGCCATCGGCGGCGGCCGTTGTTTCAACCGTTTGCGAGCAGGACTAGAATGCGGTTTTTCGAACGTTCGAACCGAACCAGGCCATGAGTACCCCCCACAGCGCCACCACCGTGATCGTCGGCATGTCCGGCGGTGTGGATTCCTCGGTTGCCGCCCTGCTGCTCAAGCGCGCGGGCTACCGCGTGCAGGGCCTGTTCATGAAGAACTGGGACGAGGACGACGGCACCGAGTACTGCACGGCCCGCGCCGACCTCGAGGATGCCCGGCGCGTGTGCGAGCGCCTGGACATCCCGCTGCACACGGCGAACTTCGCGGCGGAATACTGGGACAACGTATTCGAGCATTTTCTCGCTGAGTACGCCGCGGGCCGCACCCCCAACCCGGACGTGCTGTGCAACCGTGAGATCAAGTTCAAGCAGTTCGCCGATTATGCCCTGGCCCTCGGCGGCGACCTCATTGCTACCGGCCACTACGCCCGCGGCGCCTGGCCCGACGATGCTGACGCCGTGCAGGCGCTCGCGAAGGATCCGGAGGCGCGTAGCTTCCGGCTGCTCAAGGGGATCGACCCGGGCAAGGATCAGAGCTACTTCCTGCTCGCCGTGCCGCGGCGGCAGCTCGCGCGCTGTCTGTTCCCGCTGGGCGGCATGATGAAATCGGACGTCCGGGCGCTGGCCGCGCGCGAGGGCCTCCACAACCATCGCAAGAAAGACAGCACCGGCATCTGCTTCATCGGCGAGCGTCGCTTCCGCGATTTCCTGCAGCGCTATCTCCCCGCGCAGCCGGGCGAGATCCGCGATACCGGCGGGCGACGGCTCGGCGAGCACCTCGGGCTCGCCTACTACACGCTGGGCCAACGCCAGGGGCTCGGCATCGGCGGGCGCAGCGGCCGCGCGGAAGCCCCCTGGTACGTGGCCGGCAAGGATCTCGAGCACAACGTGCTGATGGTGACCCAGAACCCCGCCGAGCTGCAGTCCGACACGCTGGTGGCCAGTAGCCCGAACTGGCTGGTTCCCGATCCGGCGCTCCCCCGGCGCTGCACCGCCAAGGTGCGCTATCGTCAAGGCGACCAGGGCTGCCGGGTGGAGCTGCGGGACGACGGCCAGCTCCGGGTGGTGTTCGATACGCCGCAACGGGCGGTGACGCCCGGTCAGTACGTCTGCTTCTACGACGGCGACGTCTGTCTGGGCGGTGCGCTGATCGAGTCTACGGCGAGCCACGGCGCCGCCGATGCCCAAGAGCCTGCGAGAGCGCAGAGTGCCGCCGGCGCCTGAGCGGCCGGATTACGCTGCGCTGGCGCTGGCCGGGGTCGTGCAGGCCGCGGCGCTGGTGCATCGCGCGGCCCAGGGCGAGACGCTGCCCGACGCTGCCCGCAGGGCGCTGTTGCGCACCGTGCCCACGCACCATGCCGGAGAGTTCGAGGAGATTTTTCCCAACCCCGCCGACTTCCGCCTGGGCGCGCAGCTCGCCACGGAAGCGTTGTCGGGCAAACCCCGGGCGCCCGAGATCCTGCGCTACACCCTGCAGCTCATCGAGCTGGCGCGGATGCTGGGCGGTGTCCCCCAGGTCGTCGAGAAACTCGGCCGGTTGCTGGACCGGGTGCATCCCACTGAGCCGGACGAACCCGAGCTCGGCCGGATCTATCAGCAGACCGTGAGCACGCTGGGCAAGCGCATTCAGGTGACCGGCGATCCCGGCGTCCTGCGGCAGGAAGAGACAGCGGACCGCATCCGTGCCCTGCTCCTGTCCGGCGTGCGCCTGGCTTGGCTGTGGCGCCAGCTCGGCGGCCGGCGCTGGCACCTGATCTTGCGTCGACGCCCCCTGCTGGTAGCCTTGCGGCCCCTCGGAGAAGAACGATGACCATGGAGCACAACCCTCTGCTGGCGGTGACCGCCCTGGACGGCCGCTATCGGGGCAAGGTCGAGGACCTGGCACCGCTGGTGAGCGAGTATGGCCTGATCCGCTATCGGGTCATGGTCGAATGCGCCTGGTTCGAGCACTTGGCGGATGCCCCGGAGATTCCCGAGCTCCCGGCCCCGGGTGACGTCGAACGTCGCGCGTTGCGGAGGGTAGTGGACGACTTCGACGTCGCGGCCGCCGAGGCCGTCAAGGCCTTGGAGCGCACCACCAATCACGACGTCAAGGCCGTCGAGTACTACGTCAAGGGTCGGCTGCAGGAGATTCCCGGGCTCGCCCCCCATCTCGAGTTCGTGCACTTCGCCTGCACCTCCGAAGACATCAACAACCTGGCCTACGCGTTGATGGTGCACGACGTCCGCGAGCAGATTCTGCTGCCGGAAATGCACCGGCTCACCGGCGCCGTGGAAGCGCTCGCGGCGCAGCACGCCGAGCTGCCCATGCTCTCGCGCACGCACGGACAGACTGCCTCCCCCACCACCCTGGGCAAGGAGCTGCGCAACGTCGCCAGCCGTCTTCGGCGGCAGATGGCCCTGCTCGGCGCCAATGCGGTGCTGGCCAAGATGAACGGCGCCGTGGGCAACTTCAACGCCCACACCGCAGCCTACCCGGACGTGGATTGGATCGGCCTGACCGATGCGTTCGTCGCGGGGCTCGGACTGACGACCAACCACCACACGACCCAGATCGAGCCCCACGATTACTTGGCCGAGATCTTCCATGCCGTGACTCGCTTCAACCAGGTGCTGCTCGACTTCGACCGCGACATCTGGAGCTACATCGCCATCGACTACTTCCGCCAGCGCAAGGTGGAAGGCGAAACCGGCTCCTCCACCATGCCGCACAAGGTCAACCCCATCGATTTCGAGAACTCCGAAGGCAACGTCGGCGTCGCCAACGCCCTGCTCAGCCATCTCGCGGAAAAACTTCAGGTTTCGCGGTGGCAGCGCGACCTGTCCGACTCCACCGCGTTGCGCAACGTCGGCGCCGCGTTCGGTCACTCTCTGGTGGCGTACCGGGCGACGGCCAAGGGGCTCGAGCGGCTGGAAGTGAACGAGCCCGTCATCACCCGGGAGTTGAGCGAAAGCTGGGAAGTGCTCGCCGAGGCCGTGCAGACAGTCATGCGCAAGCACGGCCTGCCCGAGCCCTACGAGCAATTGAAGCAGGCGACACGCGGGCGTCAGCTCGACGAGGCGCTGTATCGGGAGGTGCTGGGCACCCTCGATCTGCCGGAAGCCGCCCGCAGGGAGCTCGAGCAGCTGACCCCCGCCCGTTACGTGGGTCTGGCGGCCCGCCTGGCCCGGCGACCGGAGGACTGAGCGCGTGGACGTTCGCGTGGCAAACGTTCCCTGGGAGAGCCACCGCGAATCGTTGCGCGCCGTCCGCGAAGCCGTGTTCATCCGGGAGCAGAACGTCCCGCGCGCGCTCGAATGGGACGGCGCAGACGCGACCGCCACCCATTTCCTCGCCACCGACGACGCGGGCCGGGCCATCGGCTGCGCGCGTCTGCTGCCCGGCGGACAGATCGGCCGCATGGCCGTCCTCTTGGAATTTCGCGGCCGCGGGCTGGGCCGACGGCTGCTCGACGCGGCCGTAGCGGCGGCGCAACACCAGGGCCTGACACGGGTCTTCCTGCACGCTCAGGTGAGCGCGGCGGGCTTCTACCGCAAGGCAGGATTCGTTCCGGTGGGCGACGAGTACATCGAAGCGGGCATCCCGCACCGGACCATGGAGCGGGACTTGCCGATCCCGTTCGAGTCGCCGGGCGCGACGGCAGCGCCGGCGCTGAAGCGGAGCCCGCAACCCGTGCAGCGTCACACGCAACCCCGGCAATTCCGGGGCGAGGCCGAGTGCCGGCGGGCGCTGGCCGACTGCCTGCAGATGCCCCGCCGCCGTCTCGTGATATTCAGCCAGCGCCTCGACCACGCCCTGTTCGACGCACCGGCGGTCGTGGACGCCATCTCCCGCTTCGCCCGCAGCACGCCCCAGGTTCGCGTGCGTATTCTGATCACGGATACCGGGCCCATCGTCGACCGCGGACATTCCCTGGTGGAGCTCGCGCGACGGCTCGACAGCCGTATCGAGATCCGCAGGGCGCCGGAGGCCGACGCTCCCGCGGAGGAGAGCTACGTGACGTGGGATGCCGCAGGCTACCTGCTGATCCCGGATTTCCAGGTGTACACGGCGGTGCTCGACCCGCACGACGCCGTCCGTGCCCAGCGGATGACGGATGGCTTCACGGCACTGTGGGAGAAAAGCGCACCGGACCCGGAGTTGCGCACCCTGAAGCTGTGATGCCAATCCGGACACCACGCCGCGGCGGCCCTAGACTCGACGGATGATCGCACGCCGTCCCCTGCACGCCCGCCGCCTGCTCGGCGGTGCACTGTGCCTGATCCTCGGCTGCAACGCCGCGGCAGCGCGCGCCCCCGGGCACACGCTGCGTATCGCCGGTGACCGCCCGCCGTGCTCGGCGGCGCCCGGTTTGCCCGTGACCCCGGACGATCCCGGCGCCCGCGCGGAACCGGACGGCAGCCGCTGCTATGGCACGCGTCCGCCGGAGATCGGGTTGCGCCTTCCCGAGAACCGTCTCGCCTGGCTGCGGCGCGCGCCGCGCCATCCGGTGAAGTGGGTTGCCGTGGGGCCGGCGTTGGTGGATGCCCGCGAGCTGGAGCCGGCACCGCTGGGGCTCAAGCTCGACACGGGCGGGGACACCCCGATTCTCGAGGCGCGCCGTGAGCGGCGCGCAACCCTCACCGAACTGACACCGGGAGCATGGACGGCGGTGAAACTGCCCGGCGGCAGCCGCCTGTGGGTCCTGCTCGAGGACTAACCGGTCAGCAGGTCCACGGGAGCGACCACGACCCCGTTCGGATCGCAATAGACGAACTGGTCGGGGACGAAGTGGACGCCGGCGAAGTGTACCGCCACGTCGCGTTGCCCCTCGCCCCGCTTGATGCTGCGCAAGGGATGACTGGCTAGGGCCTGTATGCCCAGGCTCGTTCCTGCCAGCTCGTCCACGTCCCGCACGCAGCCGTATACCAGTACCCCCGCCCAGCCGTTGTCACTGGCCAGCGCCGCGAGGTTGTCCCCGAGCAGGGCGCAGCGCCGGGAGCCGCCGCCGTCCACCACCAGCACGGCGCCCTCCCCGGGCTCGCGCACCCGTTCCGCCACCAGGCTGTTGTCCTCGAAGCACTTGATGGTGCGGATCCGACCACCGAACGCGGCACGGGCGCCGAAGCCGGTGAACAGGGGCTCCGCGACGCGAACCACGTCCGGATGCTCGTCGCACAGATCCGGGGTGGAGAACGGTCTGATTGCGCCGGCGTGCTCGCTCATGCCTGCTCCAGCAACGCTTGCAGCTGCTCGTAGTCGCCAGCGAGAGGGTACTGGGGAAACTCCGTTCGCACGTTTTCCGGCGCGCGATAGAAGAAGCCGGCATCCGCCTCCTCGAGCATGGAGACGTCGTTGTAGGAATCCCCCGCGGCCAGTACCCGGTAATTCATGGCCTGAAACGCCTGCACGGCCCGGCGCTTGGGGTCCGGCTGCCGGATCCGGTAGTCGACGATGCGGTCGTTCTCCAGCACCAGCTCGTGGCACAGCAACATGGGCCACCCGAGCTTCGCCATCAACGGCATGGCGAACTGATAGAACGTATCGGAGATGATCGCCACCTGAAAGCGCTGCCGTGCCCAGCCCAGGAATTCCGGGGCCCCGGACAGCGGCTCGAGGCCGTCGATGACGTCCTGGATGGTGGTCAGGGGCACGCCGTGCTCGTTCAGCACGTCGAGCCGCAGCTGCATCAGGTCGTCGTACACCGGGATGTCGCGCGTGGTTTTCCGCAGCGCGTCGATGCCGGTGCGATCCGCCACCCCCTGCCAGATTTCGGGTATCAGCACCCCTTCCAGATCCAGACACAGAACGTTCACCTGACCTCCATTCGGTACTCGTAAGACTCGGCTGGTCCCGCCGCCGCGATCACCGCGTCGGCAGGGGCAGATCCCGGAACAGCGTCTCGCGCTCGGCCCGGGTGGCGCAGGCGACGGCGGCGTCCACACGCTCCGCCGTCAGATGCGGCGCGAACCGCTCGATGAAATCGTACATGTAGCGGCGCAGAAACGTGCCTTTGCGAAAGCCGATGTGGGTGGTGCTGGGCTCGAACAGATGCGACGCCTCGAGAGGGACGAGATCGGCATCCTGGTCGCTGTCCAGCGCCATTCGCGCAATGATGCCGACCCCCAGCCCGAGCCGCACGTAGGTCTTGATCACGTCCGTGTCCGTGGCGGTGAGCACCACGTGGGGTGACAGGCCGGCATCGGTAAAGGCTCTGTCCAGACGCGACCGACCGGTGAAGCCGAATACGTAGGTGACGATGGGCTCCGCTGCCACGTCGGCGAGATCCAGCCGCCCTTTGGTCTCCGCGGTCTCGATCAGCGGATGGCCCCTGGGCACCACCACGCAGCGGTTCCAGGCGTAGCACGGCATCATCACCAGATCGTGAAAGTGCTCCAGCCCTTCGGTGGCAATGGCGAAGTCCACGTCCCCGGCCGCTGCCAGCTCGGCGATCTGGGTGGGCGAGCCCTGATTCATGTGCAGGACCACCTCCGGATAACGGCGGCGGAACTCGTTGATGACCTGGGGCAGCGCATAGCGCGCCTGGGTGTGGGTGGTGGCGATGGACAAACTGCCCTGTGTCTCGTCGCTGAATTCCTGCGCCACCTGCTTGATGGAATCCACTTCCCGCAGAATCTGTC
Source organism: Pseudomonadota bacterium (assembly GCA_048621375.1). GTDB lineage: Bacteria > Pseudomonadota > Gammaproteobacteria > Pseudomonadales > Azotimanducaceae > UBA7803. Next base: position 7,550 of record JBMCWS010000106.1, read on the forward strand.
CGGCCATGTGGATGATGGTCTCGCCCACGGTGGTGATGTGGGTGAGGTGCTTGCCGCTGCGCGCGAAGATCTCCACACCGAGCTCGTCCTCGAGCAGACGGATCTGCTTGCTGATTCCGGGCTGGGACGTGAACAGGCTCTGGGCCGTGGCCGAGACGTTGAGGTCGTGATGCGCGACTTCCCAGATGTAACGGAGCTGTTGCAGCTTCATGGACGGACCGGATCCCGGAAGAACGAATTGGTTATAAGCGCGCGCGGCAGTATAACCTAATTGCGCCGGTTGGCGATCCCGTGGGGCACGTGCCCGGCGGGGACGTGGAAGCTCGCCCGCTCGCAATGCTTGCTTTGATCATCGAAAAAGACGTCGGCCCCGAACGAGCGCAGAAACTCGGTCTTGTCCATGCCGCCGAGGAACAGGGACTCGTCGAGGCGCACGTCCCACGCCCGCAGCGTGCGGATCACGCGTTCGTGGGCGGGCGCGCCGCGGGCGGTCACCAGAGC
>JBMCWS010000107.1:0-7997 GCA_048621375.1 Pseudomonadota bacterium
GCACGCACCCTGCAGGCGGTGAGCCCGCTCGCCACCCTCGGCCGCGGCTACGCGGTGCTCACCGCCCAGCGCGACGACACCCGCGCCCCGGTCATCTCCACCGCGGACATCGGCCGAGGTGACGCGCTCACCGCACACCTGCACGACGGCGCGCTCGAGCTGCGGGTAGAGGACGTGGACGCCGACAACCGCCTGCCCCGGCTACCGGACGCGGGCGGCGGAGATCCGGGCTCGGCCTAGCGCGGCTCACCGCCGCTTCTTGTGATGACGGATCATCCGCTTGCGGCGACGCTCCTGGCGCGGAGTCAACGGGTTCCTGCGCCCGGCATAAGGATTCTCGCCGGTGCGAAGCTCGATCCGCACCGGCGTGCCCACCAGGTCCAGAGCTTCACGAAAGCCGTTCTCCAGATAGCGGACGTACGCTGCGGGTACCGAGCGGGTACGGTTGCCGTGGATCACGATCCGCGGCGGATGCGCGCCCGCCTTGTGAGCGAACCGCAGCTTCACCGGCCGCCCCTGCACGCTGGGCGGCGGGTGCGCCTCCACCAGCGTCTCCAGCAGGCGCGTCAGGTATGAAGTGCCCACGTCCAGGGCGCCGGCCCGGTGCACCCGATCCACCTCGTCGAGCAGATGACCGACCCCGGTGCCATGTAGCGCCGAGATCTGACGCAGGGGAATCCACGGCGCGAAGCGCAGGCGACGTTCGAGGGTGGCACGATTGCGCCGGCGCTCGTCGCTCGTGAGCCCATCCCACTTGTTCAAGGCGATCACCAGCCCGGCGCCCGCGTCCACGGCGTACTCGAGCAGGTGCAGGTCTTGATCCACCAGCCCTTCGCGGGCGTCCAGCACCAGGATCACGACGTGGGCGCGCTCGATGGCCTGAAGGCTCTTCACCACCGAGAACTTTTCCACCGTCTCTGCGACCCTACCCTTGCGCCGCACACCGGCCGTGTCCACCAGCACATAGTCCCGGTGGTCGCGACGGAACGGAATCTCGATGGCGTCGCGGGTGGTTCCGGGCTCGCCGTACACCACCTGGCGCTCCTCACCGAGCAGGCGGTTGGTGAGCGTCGATTTCCCGACGTTGGGGCGGCCGATGATGGCGACGCGGGTGGCGTCCACTTCGGTATCCGCGGATTCGGGCGATCCGGACAGCGGCGCGAGGACCTCCGTCAGGTGCTCCTCGAGGGACGCGAGGCCGCCGTTGTGGGCGGCGGCCACGAATACCGGTTCATCGAATCCGAGTGCCGCGAACTCCGCCAGCGCCTCGTCCTCGTTGACCCCGTCCATCTTGTTCACCACCAGAAGAACCCGCCTGCCCCCGCGCCGCAGACGGGCGGCGATCTCCTCATCCACCGGGGTCAGGCCGCTGCGCGCATCCACCAGGAACAGCACGGCGTCGGCCTCGTCCATGGCGCGCTCCGCCTGGTGTTCCATGGCCGCGGTGAGGGCGCCGTCCTCCCCGAGCAGGCCACCGGTGTCGATCAGCGTGCACAGCCCTCCGGCAATGGTGGCGCGTCCGTAGCGGCGATCCCGGGTGAGTCCGGGGACGTCCGCCACCAGCGCCTCCCGCGCGTGGGTCAGCTTGTTGAACAGGGTCGATTTGCCCACGTTCGGGCGGCCGACCAGCGCCAGGGTCGGGATCATGAGGCGTTACCTCGGCTCGATGTTCAGCGCCTGCAGCGAGCCTGAATTTCCGAGAACGTAGACCAGATCGCCCGCCACCACCGGCCGCGACCGCACACCGGCGCCATCCACCTTGCGCCGGCCCAGGAAGCGGCCGTCACTTTGCGCCAGCACGTGCAGATAGCCCTCGGAATCGCCGGTCACCACGTAGTTGCTGAAAGCGACGGGGCTCGACAGTTTCCGCCGATACAGCCCTTCCTGCCGCCACACCTGCTCGGCGTTGCGTTGATCGATGGCCGTGATCTCGTCGTCCTCATCGATCACGTAGACCTGGCCGTACCCTTCCGCCAAGTCCAGATAGCTCGAGTACGGCTGCTCCCACAGCAGTGAGCCGTCGTCGGCGCGCAGCGCCTTCAAGCGGCCCTGATATGCCACCGCATAGACGATGCCGCCGGCAAGCACCGGCGAGCCGTCCACATCCACCATGCGCTCGAGCTCCGAGCGGCCCTCCGGCAGCATCACCCGATGCTGCCATACCGGCTCGCCGTTCTCGGCTCGAACCGCGGAGAGCATGCCGTTGGCGAACCCCGCATAAACGATGCCGTTGGCATAGGCGGGGGTCGCGCTACCCCGCAGGGTCAGCACGGGAACCTGGTTGTCGAAGCTCCAGCGTACGCTCCCGTCGTCCTGCTCCAGCGCCAGCAGTCGCCCGTCGATGGTCTGCACGAAGACCAAACCGGCGCCACCCACCGGGGTCGAGAGCACCTCGCTGCCGACTTCGGTGCGCCAGACTTCCTCGCCATCGTCCGCCGCCAGCGCCACCACCTCGCCCCGAGCGGTGCCCATGAGCACCTTGCCCCGGACCGCGCCCACGCCACCAGTGGCGTAACTGGGGTCACGGCGGTCGAAGACGTTCAGCCAGCTCAAGGGGCCCGTGGGATCCTCGCCGATCCGGGTGCGCCAGAGCCGGTCACCGGTGAAGCGATTCCGCGCTTCCACCAACCCGTATCCGTCCGCAGCGAAGATGCGGTCGGCGGCCACCGCAGGGCGCAGGCGCAGGTACTTCTTGCCGAGGCCTTCCCCGACACCGGCTGACCACTCCCGTTTCAGGTCGATTTCCGGCTCGAAACGCACCAGCTCGGCCGGCCCGTCACGGCTCCCATCGTCCCCGCCGCCACCGACGAACGGCAGCCAGGAGAACCAACTGCACGCGGACGTGGCGAACACCATGAGCACCAGCAACAGTACCCGGCACGCGGGCACGAGACTACGTTTCGCTGGCATCGGCAGTATCTGCAATCTTCATCTCCAGAACGGGCCGCTCCTCGCCGGAGGCGAGATAGGATCGGGCGGCGGTGTAGGACTGGTGTGCCCGGGCTCGCTGGTCCCGGGCCAGGTGGATGTCTCCTTTCAGCTCGGCCGTCAGCGCACGGTAACCGGCGCTGGCGACATCCTGAAGAACGGCGAGGGCGCCGTCGCTGTCGGAAGCCGCGAACAGAACACGAGCCAGGCGAACGCGCGCGAGATCGGCGAGCTCGGCGCCGGTGGCCGCGTCCACCGCTTCGCGCAGCAGCGACTGCGCTTCCTCGGGCTCTCCCGCTGCCACCGCGTCGCGGGCCTGAACCAGGCGCACGAAGGTGGGGTACGCCGTGCCCGAGCCCTCGTCCACGATTCGCCGCGCGAGGGTGCTGCGGCGCTCGCCGTCCGCCTGCCGGTATTCGGCGAACAGCTCGGAAGTGGCAGCGACCCGCTCCTCGAGGTGTCCCTGATACCAGCGCCAGCCGACGACCCCGGCCACCACCACGACGACGCCGAGCAACAATGCCACTCCGTGACGCTGCCACCACTCCCGCAGCCGGGCGAGCTGCTCCTCCTCGTTCAGATAATCCGACACCCCTGCCTCCTGTCTCCTGCGGTCCGCGCCCGGGCGCCGGCCCTCAGCTCGCGGCCCCGAGCCGCGCCACCAGAGCCGCGACGTCCAAGTTTTCCTGGGGGCGACCCTCCCGCAGGTACTTGAGCGTGGGCCGACCGCTGGCACGCTCGTCCTCGCCGATCACCACCGCACAGCGCGCGCCCGATTGATCCGCGCGCTTCATCTGGTTTTTCAACTTTCCGCCTCCCGCGTGGGTGCGGATTCTGAAGGTTGGCAGCGCATCCCGCAATTTCTGCGCGACCTCGAGGGCCCAGGGCCGCTGCGCCTCGTCCATCACGCACACGTAGACGTCGGCGCCGCTGTCGGTATCGCGCGCGGAGCCGTTCAGCGCCTGATGCAGCAGAATCACGCGCTCCAGCCCCAGCGCGAAACCGGCCGCCGGGGTGGGACGACCGCCGAGCAGCGCCACCAGACCGTCGTAGCGCCCCCCGGCGCAGACGGTGCCCTGAGCTCCGAGTTCGTCGGTGATCCACTCGAACACGGTATGGGTGTAGTAGTCGAGCCCCCGGACCAGGGCCGGATTGACCGTATACGGCACCTCCAGCGCGTCGAGCAGACCACACAGCTCATCGAAGTGCCGACGGCCCTCGTCGTCCACGAAATCCGTCAGCTTCGGCGCGTCCGCGAGCACGGCCCCGGTCTGCGGCGACTTACTGTCGAGGATGCGCAGCGGATTGCGTTCCAGGCGACGCTGACTGTCCTCGTCGAGCTCGCCGGCACGGGGGGTGAGGTAGGCGACCAAAGCCTTTCGGTATGCAGCACGGGCCGCGCTCGAGCCCAGAGTATTGATCTCCAGCCGCACCCGACCCTCGACCCCGAGGCTCCGCCAGAACTGGCGCCCCATTTCGATCAACTCGGCGTCGATGTCCGGACCGGGCAGACCGAACGCCTCGGCGCCGAGCTGGTAGAACTGACGATAGCGGCCCTTCTGCGGCCGCTCGTAGCGGAACATGGGACCGGCGTAAAACACCCGCTGGGTCTGATTGAACAGCGCCCCGTGCTGCAGCAGCGCCCGCACGCAACTCGCCGTGCCCTCCGGGCGCAGGGTGATGCTGTCACCGTCGCGGTCGGTCAGCGAGTACATCTCCTTTTCCACGATGTCGGTGGCCTCGCCGACGCCGCGGCTGAACAGCTCGGTGAACTCCAGAAGCGGCAACTGGATTTCCTCGTAGGCGAACGACAGCAGCACCCGGCGAAGCCGCTCTTCCACCAGCCGCCAGCGTCGCGCCTCCTCGGGCAGCACGTCGCGCATGCCGCGAATCGCTTGAATCATGATGTCATTGCCCCACTACCAGATTGGCGACGTTGTTACGGGTGTGCGGCCCCAGCGGGACCGGCTCGCCGTTGTATTCGAGCCGGACCCCGGGCGCGTAGCCGAGCAGGATTCGGAAAACGCCCTCGCCCTCGAGCTCCACCTCGCTGCCCGCCTCGTTGAGCTCGCTGTAGAGGCTGGCGCCGTCGGCGTCGCGAATCTCCACCCAGCACTCGTCCGAGAAACTGAGCTTCAGCCGATCGTCGCCGCCGGGGGTGAGCCGCTGCACGCCCTCCGCACCCGGCTGCGCCTTCGCCCCGGCGGCCGCTGCTCCGGTGCCGGCTTCGCGGGCCGGAGCCCCGCGCAGTTGCGCTACCCGACTATCCGGCCGCTCCCTGAGCGCGGCGGAGCCCGTGGCAGGCGTATCCACGCGCGGCAGCCCGCCGGCATCGGTGTGGGCGGCGCCGCCGCCGGGCCACAACCAGATCGCCAGCAGCACCAGCAGCACAATGACTGCAGCTCCGGCCGCGCCCAGCACCAGAGCGGGCCGTTGCCGGATCCATTCCCGAACCGCCGGCTCCCGTGGCGCTTCCGGCTCGTCCGCCCGCGCCTCCGGCAGCGACACCTGATGCATCAGCGGCTCGGGGTCGAGCTCGAGCAGCCGGGCGTACGATCGCACGTAGCCGCGCGTGAACACCGGGCCCGGCAGGCGGTCGTAATCGTCCGCCTCGAGTGCCTCGATGACCGTCATCGACAGGTTCAGCGTCTCGGACACCTCGCGCACGGTCACGCCCAGCTTTTCACGCTCCGCGCGCAGCACGCGACCGGGCCCGGGCTCGAGTTCAGTCACGGTATGCCCCAGCCCCTCATACTCAGTCCTCGGCAATGCAGCGCTGCGCTTCCGGGGAATCCGAATGGAGGTTGCTCAAGGCCATCCGGTAGCTGGCGATCCGGTCGCTATCGCCGGCCTGCCGCGCCAGGCGGAGCCCGAGGCACAGCGTCGCCGGCGTCTGCCGCATCCGGCCGCGAAACATCTCGTAGTAGCGCCGTGCCTCGGCGTGGCGCCCATCATCAAAGGCCAGCCGCGCCAGCTCGAAGCTCGAGCGCGGCAGCACGGCATTGAACGAAAGCGCCCGCTCGAAAGCGCGCTCCGCCTCCGCGCGATTGCCGACCTTCAGCTCGGTGAGCCCCAGATTCTCGTAAGCCTGCGCGCGTGCCCGGTAGTCCGGGTCGCGAACCAGCCGGCGCAGCGGGCGCAGGGCTTCCTCGTAACGCCCCTGGGCGTAGAGGAACGACCCGTAGTTGTTGAGCGCCATGGCGAAATCCCGATCGTAGCGTAACGCGCGGCGGTAGTGTTCCTCCGCCAGGTCCGGATCGCTCTGATTCTGATGCAGCACGGCCATGAGCGCGTGCGCTTCCGCCGATCGGGGCTGGATCTCCAGCGCCCGCTTCAACGGCTCGCGCGCGCGGGCCCAGTCACGTTGATCCAGATAGCCCCGGGCCAGGTCGAGCTGCGCCTGAAGCTGAACGCTGCGCGGCGCCGGCTCGGAGCCGCCCATGCGCTCGGTGACGCAACCGGCGAGCAGCAGCAGCGCGGCTGTCAGGGCCCACCACCGGATCACGCCACCGCTCCCGACTGCACCCGGGCGATGTAGCGTTCCTGGCGCCGTGTCCGATCCGCCACCTGTCCCACCAGCTGCCCGCAGGCCGCATCGATGTCCTCGCCCCGAGTGGTGCGCAGCATGGTGGCGTACCCCGCGTTCATCAGGTGGGTCTGGAATGCCCGCACGTCCGCGTCCGCCGGCCGCCGATACCCGGAGGCCGGAAACGGATTGAACGGAATCAAATTGATCTTGCAGCGCACGTCCTCGAGCAGCCGGGCCAGGGCGCGCGCATGCTCCACGGAATCGTTCACACCGGCCATCAGGGTGTATTCCATCGTGAGCGAGCGGCGCTCGCCGAGACCCTCCACGTAGTGCCGGCAGGCATCCATCAACTCGGCGATGGGATACTTGCGGTTCAAAGGCACCAGGGTGTCCCGCAGCTCGTCGTCGGGCGCGTGCAACGAGATGGCCAGCGATACGTCGGACACCTCCGCCAGGCGATAGATTCCCGGCACCACCCCCGCGGTGCTGACGGTGACGCGGCGCTTGGAGATGCCGAACGCCAGGTCGTCCATCATCAACTCAGTGGCGGGCACCACGTTGTCGAAGTTGAGCAGCGGCTCGCCCATCCCCATCAGCACCACGTTGGTCACCGATTCGCCGCGCTCGCGCAGCGCCTGCTCCGCCAGCCACACCTGGCCGACGATATCAGAGGTCTCCAGGTTGCCGTTGAACCCCTGCTTGCCCGTGGAACAGAAGCTGCAGTCGAGCATGCACCCCACCTGCGACGAAACGCAGAGGGTGTTGCGCCCCCGGTCGGGGATCAACACCATTTCGACGCAGTTGCCGTTGGCCACGCGCACCACCCACTTCACCGTGCCGTCGCGGGACTCCCGACGCATCACGGCCTCCGGGAGACGCCACCGCGCCACCTCTTCGAGCCACTGACGCTGACGCTTCGACAGGTCGGTCATGGCCCGGAAATCCGTCACCCCGCGGTGGTAGGCCCACTTCATGATCTGCCGGGCGCGATACGGCTTCTCGCCGCGCTCGGCGAAGAAGCGCTCCATGCCGGCACGCGACAACCCGAACAGGTTGACGCGATCGTCGGCGGGTGTCGTGTCGGTGGCGTTCAAGGTCACTCCCTCGGATGGATGTCGCCGGGCTCGAAGAAGAATGCGATCTCGCGCTCGGCGGACGCGGTGGAATCCGAGCCGTGCACGGCGTTGGCCTCGACGGACTCGGCGAAATCGGCACGGATGGTGCCCGGTGCGGCTTCCTTGGGATTGGTGGCCCCCATGAGCTCGCGGTTCCGGGTGACGGCGTCGTCACCTTCGAGCACCTGCACCACCACAGGCCCGGAGGTCATGTAGGCTACCAGATCGTCGTAGAAGGGCTTGCCTTCGTGCTCGGCGTAGAAGCCGCGCGCCTCGGCCTCGCTCATGCGCAGCATTCTCGCCGCCACGATCCTGAGCCCGCTCTGCTCGAATCGCGCACCGATCTCTCCGATGAGATTCCTCGCGACCGCATCGGGCTTGATGATGGATAGCGTACGCTCGACTGCCATGACTGTCTCCGAAAC
>JBMCWS010000108.1:0-7933 GCA_048621375.1 Pseudomonadota bacterium
CCTCCAGCACGCGGACGCCCTCCACCCCGGGCATGCGCTCCGCCAGCGGCGCGGTGGCTGGCGGCGCCAGCACGTGCACCTCGGCTTCGGGCCGGCGCGCGCGTAACAGCCGCACCAGGGCGTGGGCCATCACCATGTCCCCCACCCAGGCGGGGGCGACGATCAGGATGCGCGCCGTAGTCAGGGCTCGTACACCGGAGCGTGCCATTCGGGAAACGCGTTGCGCTTGCCGCGCACCTGATCGAAGTACACCGACTGGAAGCGCTCCGTCACCGGGCCTCGGCGGCCGCTGCCGATGACGCGGCCGTCCAGCTCGCGAATGGGCAGCACCTCGGCGGCGGTACCGGTGAAGAACGCCTCGTCGGCGATGTAGACCTCGTCGCGGGTGATCCGGCGCTCGCGGACCGTCACCCCCATCTCGTCGGCGAGTTGGAAAATCGTGTTGCGGGTGATGCCGTTCAAACACGAGGTGAGCTCGGGAGTGTGCAGCACCCCGTCCTTCACCAGGAACACGTTCTCGCCGGTACCCTCGGCCACGTAGCCTTCGTTGTCGAGCAACAAGGCCTCGTCGCAGCCGCACTCCATGGCCTCGTGCAGGGCGAGGATCGAGTTGATGTAGTTGCCGTTGGCCTTCGCCTTGCACATGGTGATGTTGACGTGGTGGCGGGTGAACGACGAGGTGCGCACGCGAATGCCTTTCTCTCGGGAATCCGCGTCCATGTAGTCCGGCCACGGCCACGCCGCGATGCACAGGTTCACCGACAGCCCCTTGGCGCGCAGCCCCATGCCCTCGGAGCCCAGATACACCATGGGCCGCAGGTACCCCTCGGTCAGCTCGTTGGCGCGGAAGGTCTGCCGTTGCGCCTCGTTCACCGCCTCCCGGGAGTAGGGAATCTCGAGACCGAGAATGTGCGCCGAGTCGAACAACCGCCGGGTGTGGTCCTCGAGGCGGAAGATGCGGGGTCCCGCGGGCGTGTCGTAAGCCCGCACGCCCTCGAACACCCCGACCCCGTAGTGGAGGGTGTGGGTGAGCACGTGCACCCTGGCGTCACGCCAGGGGATCAGCTCACCGTTCTGCCAGATCCAACCGTCGCGGTCGGCAAAGTTCACTTCGCTCATGCTCAAGCTCTCACGTCTCGTCGGGCTCCCCGAATACGGCTTCCCACGCGCCGCGCACCCGGTCGCGGTGACTGGCGAGCACCTCGGTGGCGCGTTCCGTGTCCGGTAGATCCAGCACGCTGCGATGCCATTCCGTACGCAGCGCCAGATAGGCTTCACCCAGGCTTCGGGCGACCCTGGAGGACAGCAGGCCGATCCGCTCGGCCGTCTCCAGGATCCGCATGTTGTCCGTGTAGGCGGCCAGCTCCGGATGTTCATGCGCGTGGGCCAGAACCAGATATTGGACCACAAACTCGATATCCACGATACCGCCGCTGCCCCGCTTCAAGGTCTCGTCGTCGCCGTGGTGGCGGGCGATCCGCCGCCGCATCTGCAACACCTCGCTTGCCAGCGCCGAGCGATCCCGGGGCTGGCACAGCACCTCGCGGCGCACCGCCTCGAACCGCGCCAGCAGCTCCGGGTCACCGGCCACGCCGCGCGCCCGCACCAGCGCCTGATGCTCCCACACCCAGGCCTCGCGGAGCTGATAGTCGCGGAACGAATCCAGCGTGGACACCATGGTTCCCGCGCGCCCGGACGGGCGCAGCCGCATGTCCACCTCGTACAGGCTGCCGAGATAGGTGGGCACGGTGATTACGTGGAGCAACCGCCGGACCAGGCGGTGGAGGAACTGATTGGCCTCCGCCGGCAGGTCGTGAACGAACACCAGATCCAGGTCCGAGCCCGGGCCGAGCTCGATGCCGCCGAGCTTGCCGTAGCCGACGATGATGAACGGCCGGGGCTCGGCGAATTGCGGGAAGCGCTCGGCGTTCTCCCGCCACGCCAGGGCGAGGGCTTCCTCGAGCACCGCCTCGGCCAGATACGTCAGGTAGTCGCTGGCGTTCATCAACGGCAGGCTGCCGCGCACCTCGGCCAGGGCGACGTTGAAGACGTGATGCTCCTTGTACTCCCGCAGCACGTCGAGGAGGCGCTCCTGACCGTCGCCCTCCGCCGCCACGATCTGTGCGTGCAGCTCGGCCGCCAAGGTGGGCTTGTCCGGGAGCGCCCCGAGCTGACGCTGGTCGAGCAGCGCGTCGAAGAAGGCCGGGTGGCGCGCCAGCTCGTCGGCCAGCCAGCGGCTGCGCGCGGCCAGGTCCAGAAAATGGTTCAAGGTCGCCGGATTCTCGTGCAGCAGCGCCAGATAGGCGCTGCGGCGCAGCACCGCCTTGAGCACCGGCACCACCCGCGCCAGCGCGAGCCCCGGATCGTCGAGCGGCTCGAGCGCCTCGAGCAGTTGCGGCATCAGCCGATCCAGCCGCTCCCGGCCTTCGCTGGCCACGTCGGAGCGGTCGCGGGCGGTGATGAGCGTCTCCAGCGCCTGCTGCGCCGCCGCCGGATCGGCGAATCCGAAGCGCTCGAGCAGCTCGGTGTCCCCCGGGTCCACCCACAGGCGCAGAGCGTCGCTGCCGCCGGAGTCCGCCTCGCCGATCAGCTCGGCGAACACGGCCTCAATGCGGGCCCGGTGGTTGTTCAGCTCGGCCTCGAACGCGGCATAGTCGGCGAACCCCAGGGAGCGGGCCAGGCGCAGCCGCGACAGCGGGCGCGCCGGCAGCGCCTGGGTCTGCTGGTCCGCCTCCGCCTGCAGGCTGTGCTCGGTGTCGCGCAAAAACCGGTAGCCGGCCGCCAGATGCACTGCGGCCTCGTCCTGCAGATGCCCGAGCTCCGCCAGGGTGGGGAGCACCGCCAGCAGGCGCGATTCCCGTAGCTGGCGCTGGCGTCCGCCCCAGACGAGCTGCTGGACCTGGATGGTGAACTCCACGTCGCGGATGCCGCCGGGGCCGAGCTTGAGGTCGTTCGGGTTGTGGCGCTCGGCGTGGATGCGCGCCTTCATGTCCCGGAGCGCATCGAGGGCGCCGAAATCCAGGTAGCGCCGGTAGACGAACGGCGCCAGGCTCGCGAGCAGGGTCTCGCCCCCGGCCAGGTCGCCGGCGCAGGGCCGCGCCTTGATCAGCGCGTAGCGCTCCCAGTCGCGGCCGTGGGTGACGTAGTAGTCCTCCATGGCGGCGAAATGCGCCGCCAGCGGACCGCTGGCGCCGAACGGCCGCAGTCGCATGTCCACGCGAAAGGCAAAGCCGTCTTCGGTCACCGCATCCAGCGCCTGAATGAGCTGCTGACCCAGCCGCACGAAGAACTGCTGGTTGGTGCGGCCGCGGTCGGTCTCGCCGGCTTCCGGATACGCGAAGATCAGGTCCACGTCGGAGGAGAGGTTGAGCTCCCGGGCCCCGAGCTTGCCCAGCGCCAGCACCACCAGATGCTGTGGCGCCCCGTCCTCGCCCCGGGGCGTGCCGTCCCGGGCCACGGCCCAGTCGTACAGGCGGGCGAGTGCCTGGTCGATGAGCTCGTCCGCCAGATCGGACAACGCGGCGGTGGTTTCCTCGAGGGGGGCGCGCCGGAGCAGGTGGCGCCAGACCACCCAGAGCTGGAAGCGGTTGCGGACCAGGCGCAGCGCCCGCTGCAACGACGCCATGTCCGCGGCGTCCGCGAGCGCCTGGCGGGCGGCAGCGGCCACGGCGGCGCGGCCGGGCGCGGCGTCGAACCTCGGTCGGGCTTCGGCGACCCACTCGGCGTGCTGCACCACGGCGCCGGCGGCGAAGTCGCTCCGTGCGCAGAGCTCGAGCAGGTCGGGATCCGGGGGCGCCCCCAGAGCAGCGGCGAGCCGGGGCGCGAGTTGCTCGGCTTTCTCTGCCAGAAGATCCCGGGGCGTGTGGTCGGGCATGGCGCGTACCTCCGCCGCCACTATACCCGGATGCCGCTTCGCCCGGCGATCCGCCCGCCTCAGTCCTCGCTGATGGGCGCCACCCGCAGCACCTCGGCCGCGGTGGTCATGCCGGCGCCCACCTTCTGCGCCCCGGAGAGGCGCAGGGTGCGCATGCCTTCCTTCATGCCCTGGCGGCGGAGCTGGTTGACGTCGGTGTCGGCGGTGACCAGCCCCTTCACGGCGTCGCTCATGGGCAGCAGCTCGTAGATGCCCATGCGCCCGAGATAACCGGTGTCCCGGCATTCCAGGCAGCCCCGGGGCCAGTACACCGACTCCGGGGGCCGCGCCTTGTACGGCCGGGTCAGGAGCTCCCACGCTTCGGCGTCCACCTCGTCCTCCACCTTGCAGTGGGGACACAGCGTACGCACCAGCCGCTGGGCCATGACGCCGAGCACCGTGGCCTTGAGCATGTACGAGGGGACGCCGATGTCGAGCAGCCGCGTGACCGCGGTAGGCGCGTCGTTGGTGTGCAGGGTGGAGATCACCAGGTGCCCGGTGAGCGCCGCCTGAATCGCCATTTCCGCGGTTTCCAGGTCGCGAATCTCGCCGATCATGATGATGTCCGGGTCCTGGCGCAGCAGCGCCCGCACCCCGGAAGCGAACGAGACGTCGATGTTGTGCTGCACCTGCATCTGATTGAACGCGGGCTCCACCATCTCGATGGGATCCTCGATGGTGCAGACGTTCACCTCGGAGGTGGCGAGCTGCTTCAGCGTGGAATACAGGGTGGTGGTCTTGCCCGAGCCGGTGGGGCCGGTCACCAGCACGATGCCGTTGGGCGAGTGCACCATCTCCTGCCAGCGCTCGTAGTCGCGGCCGGTGAGGCCGAGCTCGCCGAACGACCGCAGCAGCACGTCCGGGTCGAAGATGCGCAGCACCATCTTCTCGCCGAAGGCGGTGGGCAGGGTGGCGAGGCGCAGCTCCACCTCGCCGCCGTCGGGGCTCTTGGTCTTCACCCGGCCGTCCTGGGGCCGGCGCTTCTCCGCCACGTCCATGCGGCCGAGGATCTTCAACCGGCTGGTCACCGCGGCATTCACCGCGCTCGGCAGCTCGTAGACGTGGTGCAGCACGCCGTCGATGCGAAAGCGGATGAGCCCCTTGTCGCGCCGCGGCTCGATGTGGATGTCGCTGGCCCGCTGGTCGAACGCGTACTGCAGCAGCCAGTCGACGATGTTCACCACGTGGGCGTCGTTGGCCTCGGGATTCTTGAGCGCGGCCAGCTCGAGCATCTGCTCGAAGTTGGCGATGCTCGAGACTTCCATCCCGGCGTCGCTGGCCTTCGACACCGCCCGGGCCATGGTGTAGAACTCGAGCATGTAGCGGTTCAAGTCCGCCGGATTCGCCACCACGCGGCGGATGCTCCGGCCGCGCAGCGTCTGGGTGAGCATGGTCTCCCACTGATGCATGAACGGCTGCGCGCTGGCGACCACCACTTCGTCGTCGTTCACCTCCACCGCCAGGATGTTGTGGCGCTGGGCGAAGGCGTACGACATCACCTCGGTGACGGCGTTGACGTTGATCTTCAGGGGGTCGATGCGCAGGTACGGCTGGCCGCTGATGTGACACAGCCATTCCGTCAGGGTCTCCAGATCGAGCGGCGAGCCCGGACGGTTGCGGTTCTCGAACTCGCGCTCGGCGACGATCTCCAGCGGGTGCTGGGCCAGCTCCTTCTTGGTGCGCGGCGCGATGAGCACGTCCTCGGCCTGGCGCTGGCTGATGTAGCCGTCGCTGACCAGGTGGTCGAGCACGGCGTGCAGATCGAGCAGGCGCTCCCGGTCCGGCGGACGCCCGGGATCGTGCTCGTCGGGAGCAGGCGTGGAGAGCGGGGTGGCCAACTAAGTCCCTGATTTAGCCAATGTTTATGCAGTTAACGGCATGCAACGGCGTTTTGCAACCGCCGCGGGATCCGTTTTGTGACGGACTCAGCCTCACGAGCGCGCAATCCCCGCCCGTGGGCCGGCGGCGGCCGCGCGAAGGCCGCCCCCGCTGGTGTAGAATCCCGCCGCATCGCCACCGCCGCGCGGACGCGCCGGCGCCGCCAGAGGACTCGCTCGTGGACACCAGCGGCTACGCCAGATGGTTCCGGGCTTCCACGCCCTACATCAGCGCGCACAGCGGCAAAACCTTCGTGGTGCTGCTGGGCGGGGAGGCGATCGCCCACGCCAACCTGGCGAACGTCGTCCACGACCTGGCGCTTTTGCACGTGCTGGGGGTGCGGCTGGTGCTGGTGCACGGCGCGCGGCCGCAGATCGACGCGGCGCTGCCCGACAGCCACTTCCACGGCCACCGGCGCATCACCGACCGCGAGAGCATGGACGTGGTGCTCGGCGTGTGCGGGCGCATCCGCGCGGAGCTGGAGGCGCACTTCTCCACCGGGCTGCCCACCAGCCCGCTGCGCAACACCGACATCGCCACGGTTTCCGGCAACTTCGCGGTGGCCCGGCCCATCGGCGTGCTGGACGGCGTGGACCACCTGTTCACCGGTCAGGTCCGGCGCATCCACAGCGAGCGCATCCGCACCCTGCTCGACGCCGGGACCCTGGTGCTGCTCTCGCCCATGGGCTACTCGCCCTCGGGCCAGGCCTTCAATCTCGCCGCCGACGAGCTCGCCGCCGAGGTGGCCATGGCGCTGGCGGCGGACAAGCTCATCATGTTCGATGCCGACGGCTACGTGCGCGACGACGCGGGCCGGGACCACCCGGAGCTGGTGCCGGCGGAGCTCGAGTCGCTGCTGGATCACACCCGCCCGGAGCCCTACGTGGCCAATCAGTGGCGCGCCATGCTGCGGGCCTGCCGCGGCGGCGTGCCGCGCTGCCACCTGGTGAGCCACGCCGAGGACGGCGCCCTGCTCCAGGAGCTGTTCACCGCCCAGGGCCACGGCACCGAGCTGGTGGAGCAACGCACGGCCATGGTGCGTCCGGCCCGCGGCGACGACGTGGCGGGCATCGTCGAGGTGATCCGGCCGCTGGAAGAGGCCGGCGTGCTGGTACGCCGGGATCGGGACCGGCTGGAGCTGGAGGTGGGGAATTTCTTCGTCGCCGAGCTCGACGACATCATCGTCGGCTGCTGCGCCCTCTATCCCTTCGGGGACAGCGCCGAGCTCGCCTGCGTGGCCGTGCACGACGCCTACCGCCGGTCGGGCCTGCGGCCCGGCATCGGCGAGCGCCTGCTGACAGCGGCGGAAGCCGCCGCCGTTCAGGCCGGGATCCGCCGGATCTTCGTGCTCACCACCCGGACCCGGGACTGGTTCGCCGAGCACGGCTTCGTCGATGCCGACGTCGCCGAGCTTCCCGCACCGCGACAGACGCTGTACAACTACCAGCGCAACTCCCAAGTGATGATCAAAGCCCTGAGGACCGATGATGACTGACCAACGCCGTTATTCCTCCCGCGTCGTCGACGGCGTCCGGCAGGCGCCGAGCCGCGCCATGCTGTATCCCACCGGGTTCAGCGAGGAAGACTTCACGAAGCCCCAGATCGGCATCGCCTCCACCTGGAGCCGGGTCACGCCCTGCAACATGCACATCGACGAGCTGGCGGACGCGGCCGCCATGGGCGCCGACGAGGCCGGGGGCAAGAGCGTCGTCTTCAACACCATCACCGTCTCCGACGGCATCTCCATGGGGACCCCCGGCATGCGCTACTCCCTGGTCTCCCGGGAAGTCATCGCCGACTCCATCGAGACCGTGGTGGGCGCTCAGGGATTCGACGGCTTCGTGGCCTTCGGCGGCTGCGACAAAAACATGCCCGCCTGCGCCATGGCCATGGCGCGCCTCGACCGGCCCAGCGTTTTCGTCTATGGGGGGACTATCCAGCCGGGCAAGGAGCGCCGCGACGTGGTATCCGTATTCGAAGCCGTGGGCAGACACTCCGCCGGCGCCATCTCCGACATCGAGTTGAAAGAGGTGGAGTCGACGGCCATTCCCGGCCCGGGCTCCTGCGGCGGTATGTACACCGCCAACACCATGGCCAGCGCCATCGAAGCCCTGGGGCTGTCGCTGCCCAACAGCTCCGCCC
>JBMCWS010000109.1:0-7923 GCA_048621375.1 Pseudomonadota bacterium
GTTCATCATCGGCACCGGCAGGGTCATGGCGACACCGCCGGCCAAGGCGTTGATGTGCTGATAGAGGGGCACGCCCCCGTCCGTGGCCGCCGCCTTGGCCGCCGCGAGGGAGACCGCGAGGATCGCATTGGCGCCGAGCCGCTCCTTGTTGTCGGTGCCGTCGGCGTCACACATGCGCTCGTCCAGGGCAGTCTGATCCGCTGGGTTCATCCCCGCCACCGCCTCGGCGAGGGGCCCATTCACGGCGGCCACCGCGCGGGTGACCCCCTTGCCGCCGTAGCGCCCCGGATCACCGTCCCTGAGCTCGAGCGCTTCGCGGGAGCCGGTGGACGCCCCGGAAGGCGCACAGGCACTGCCCATGGCCCCGGTGTCGGTGACGACGTCCGCTTCCACGGTGGGATTGCCTCGCGAGTCCAGCACTTCCCTGGCTCGTACGAGCGTGATTCTGCTCATGGTTGTGGTCCTGTTACTGCGATGAAAGTTCGTGCTCCAGAAACGGCCGGGCCTTGGTTGCCTCGTCCAGAGCCTTCAGCTGCTCGAGCAAGGGCCCCATCAGATCCAGCGGCCAGGAGTTCGGCCCATCCGACAGGGCCTCGTCCGGCCGCGGATGGGTTTCCATGAACACCCCGGACACCCCGGCCGCCACCGCTGCCCGCGCCAGCACCGGAACCATCTCCCGCTGGCCCCCGGACGCGCCGCCGAGTCCACCGGGCATTTGCACCGAATGGGTGGCGTCGAACACCACCGGCGCGCCGGTGGCACGCATGATAGCCAGACCGCGCATGTCCGAGATCAGGTTGTTGTAACCGAAGCTCACCCCACGCTCGCAGACCATGATCTGATCGTTGCCGGTGGAGCGCGCCTTGTCTACCACATGGCTCATGTCGGCCGGCGCCAGGAACTGCCCTTTCTTGATGTTCACCGGGCGGCCCTGACTGCAGACGTTGATGATGAAGTTGGTCTGCCGGCACAGGAAGGCCGGCGTCTGCAGGACGTCCACGACCTCCGCCACCTCGCCGAGATCGGTGTCCTCGTGAACGTCCGTGAGCACCGGCACCCCGATCTCCGATCTGACCCGGGCCAGCGCCGCGAGACCCGCGTCCATGCCCGGTCCACGGAAGCTGCCGATGGACGACCGGTTGGCCTTGTCGAACGAGCTCTTGAAAATGAACGGGATCCCCAGCGGGCGGGTGAGCTCGTCGAGCCTGCCCGCGATGTCGAGGATCAGACCTTCGCTTTCGATGACGCAAGGGCCGGCAATCAGGAATAGCGGCTGCTCCAGACCGACTTCGAAATCACACAAATTCATGAACGATCCTATGCCGGCGCGGCTCAGCCCGCGGTGACCGGCTCTTCCGTGCCTGCGGTGATTCGCGCTCGCTCCAGCGCCGCCTTGACGAAGCCGATGAACAACGGGTGCCCGTCCCGCGGCGTGGAGGTGAACTCGGGGTGGAACTGGCACGCCAGGAACCACGGATGGTCCGGGAGCTCGATCATCTCCACCAGCTCGCCATCCACCGAGCGGCCGGATACCACGAGACCGTGCTCGGTGAGTTCAGGCACGTAGCGGTTATTGACCTCGAAGCGATGGCGATGGCGCTCCCGGATCTCGTCGCAGCCGTAGAGGCGGTGGGCCAGAGTCCCCGGCTCGAGCACGCATACCTGCTCGCCGAGGCGCATGGTCCCGCCCAGATCCTCCTCGCCGCTGCGGCGCTCCCGGTTTCCGGCTTCGTCGAGCCATTCGGTGATGAGGCCGATGACCGGGTGCGGCGTGCTGGGGTCGATCTCAGTGGAGTGTGCTTGATCCAGCCCCGCCACGTGACGCGCGTACTCGATCACCGCCGCGTGCAGCCCGTAGCAGATGCCCAGGTACGGCACACCCCGTTCCCGCGCGTACTGCACGGCCATGATTTTGCCGTCGAAGCCGCGCCGGCCAAAGCCGCCGGGCACCAGGATGGCGGCCACGTCGTCCAGCGGCGCCGTCCCCTGACGCTCCAGGTCCTCGGCATCCAGGTACTTCACCCGCACCCGGGTGCGGGTATGGATGCCGGCGTGGGTAATCGCCTCCACCAGCGACTTGTAGGCATCCAGCAGATCGAGGTACTTGCCCACGAACGCGATCTGCACTTCCCGCTCCGGATGCAGCTGCGCATCCACCAGCTCCTGCCAGCGCGACAGGTCGGCGGCGCTGCAGTCCAAGCCCATGCGGTCCACCACGACGGCGTCCACCCCCTGGTCGTGAAGCTTCTGCGGCACCTGGTAGATGGTTTCGACGTCTTCCAGGGAGACCACGGCCCGCTCCTCCACGTTGGTGAACAACGCGATCTTCTTGCGCGACGAGCGCGGCAACGGCCGATCGGATCGGCACACCAGGACGTCCGGTTGCAGACCGATGGAGCGCAATTCCTTGACCGAGTGCTGGGTTGGCTTGGTCTTGATCTCGCCGGCCGCAGGAATGTACGGCACGTAAGTCAGGTGTATGAACATCGCCCGCTGCGCCCCCACCTCGAGCCGCAACTGACGGATCGCCTCGAGAAACGGCTGGGACTCGATGTCGCCCACGGTGCCACCGGTCTCCACCAGCAGCACGTCGCAGCCTTCCGCCGCATCCTTGATGCGCCGCTTGATCTCGTCGGTGACGTGAGGGATGACCTGTACCGTGGCGCCGAGATAGTCGCCGCGGCGTTCCCGGCGCAGAACCTCGGCGTAGATGCTCCCGGTAGTGAAGTTGTTCTTGCGGCTCATGCGGGCGCGGGAGAAGCGCTCGTAGTTGCCGAGGTCGAGATCGGTCTCCGCACCGTCCGCGGTGACGAACACTTCGCCGTGCTGAAACGGGCTCATGGTACCCGGATCGACGTTGATGTACGGGTCCATCTTCAACACGTTCACCACCAGCTCGCGCGCTTCCAGCACGGCGGCCAGCGACGACGTGAGTATGCCCTTGCCGAGGGACGAAACCACGCCACCAGTCACGAATATGAATCGGCTCATAAAAAGGGGTCGTTCACCGCGCCATCTGTGGAAGGGGCGCACGCGGCGGTGCGCAAGATGGGATTGCACATTAACAAAAGGCCCCCGCAAGCTCAAAGCAATTCGTGCCGCCGCCGCCCCGCGGCGGCGCGTCGCCGGGGCGTCGCCCGCGGTTCAATCCGGGGTCCAGCGGACGCAGAAGCGCGGCGCGGATTCGGCGCCGGATTCCACGTCACGGCACGCCAGGCCGGGCACGGCCAGCAGCCCGCGGTCGTCGTAGAGCAGCGGATGAGACTCACGCTGCCACGGCGGCACCCCACCAGCCTGAAAGAGGTGCTTCACGGAACGTTCGCGCCCGCCGCACCGCAGGCGCTCTCCACCGGTGCGGAAGCGCACCGCCACGGCCCCGACCGGGCGGAACCCGGCGGCGTCGGCCTCGATTCTGAGCTCCCCGTGAGGCAGTCGCGACACGCCGGGCAACGCCACCGGGTAACGCGCCGCCAGCGCCGGCCGTGGCCGCACCAGGTGCACGTCGCCCCGATACCGACGCAGCACCGCGCCATGCACACGCAGCTCCGGATGGCGGTCGGCTCCGGCGTCGAGCTGTCGCACGAACTCGGTCAGCCCGCCCCGGGCCGGCGCCGGAACGTCATGCGCGGCCAGCCACAGGCGCAACAGCTCCGCCTGCTCGACCGCGGGCCGGGCCCGGAGCACGTCCACCGGCAGCGTGGCCCTGCCGGCGCCGCCGAGCTCGGCGGCCAGCAGCCGATCCGCCAATTGCTGCCGGGACATGGCAGCCACCAGCGCCGCGTCGACGTCAGGCCACCGGTCGCGGACCACCGGCAGCACCGTGCGGCGAAGATAGTTGCGATCGAGATCCGGATCCCGGTTGGCTGGGTCTTCCAGCCACGACAGCCCCTGCTCGTGGGCATAGGTGGCGAGCACCGCCCGCGGCAGGTGCAACAACGGCCGCGCCACCCGGCCCGCCGCCAGCGGCCGCCACTGCGGCATGCCGTAGAGGCCCCGGCCCTGCAGCAGGCGCAGCAGCACGGTTTCCGCCTGATCGTCCCGGTGGTGCGCGAGCAGCAGCGTGCCGCCGCCGCTCAGTACCTCCGCGAACACCCGGTAGCGGGCCTCCCGTGCGCGCGCCTCCAGGCTGCCGCCCGATGCCACGGCGGCCCGGCGGGCGACGAGCTCCACCCCCAGATCGGCGCACACCGACTCGCAGTGCCGGCACCAGTCCCCGGACCGGGGGTGCAGCCCGTGATCCACGTGCACGGCGCGCAGCGCGCGCCCGCGCCGCTCCCCGGCGGCCGCGTGAAGCAGCACCATGGAGTCGAGTCCACCGCTGAATCCGACGTAGAGGGGGCCGCTCGCCTGCTCCCAGGCGGCGGCCACGGCCTCACGGACGGCATCCACCTCAGCCGTTCGCGTACGACAGCCTCACCCGTTCGTCACCGAACTCCGAGCGAAGCTGGTAGAGAAGATCGTCGCTCGGTCGCACCCGCCAGTCCGGTCCCAGCAGGATGCGCCCCCGCGCCGGCGGCCCTTCGGCGCCGCCGGTCTGGTACCAGACCGCCACCGGGCAACCGGCGCCGTTGTGCCGGTGCGGCTCCAGGCACCGCTTGAGCCTGGCCGACAGGTCCTCGGCGGCGTCATGGGCACACAGATCGAGCAGCAAGGCGCGGCCGTAGCGGGCCCGTGCTTCCTCCATGGTGTAGACGTTGTCCACCTTCAGTTTCAGCGCCCCGGAATAGTCGTCCGGCTGCACCTCCGCCTCGAGCAGCAGAATCACGTCCTTGGCGATCTTGGCGCGATGCGCTTCGAACACCTCGGTGAACACGGACGCCTCGATGCGCCCGCTGCGATCGTCGAGCACCATGAAGCACAGGTCGCCGCCCCGGCGGCTGCGCATGGTACGCACCGACACCACCAGCCCGGCCACGAGCTGCGAACCGCTTTCCGCCCGCAGCCCTGCGATCTCGTTGGGGCAGATCTGGCGAAGCTCCGGCAGGTACTCCTCGATGGGATGCCCGGTGAGATAGAGCCCGAGGGTCTCCTTTTCACCTTCCAGACGCTCGCGTCGGCCCAACGGCACCACGGGTGGCCGCACGGCCGGCGCGGACGGCGTTTCATCGACGCCCCCGAACATGTCGGTCATCCCCAGGGCCTGATCCCGCGCCGCCTGCTCTGCGCTCTGCAATGCCTCTGGAATCTCGGCCGTCAGCCGGGCGCGGACCTGGTCGCGGGTTTCGCCGTCGGCGGCGAAATCGTCCATGGCGCCGGAACGGATCAGGGCCTCGAGAACGCGCTTGTTGGCCTTCCGGGCATCCACCCGGCGGCAGAAATCGCTCAGGCTGGTGAACGGCCCGCCGGCCTCCCGGGCCTCGACCAGGGCCGCCACCGGGCCCTCGCCCACGCCCCGCACGGCGCCGAGGCCGTAGATCACCTGGCGGTCGCAACCGGTGAACCGGTAGTGGCTGCGGTTGACGCTCGGCGGCTCGAGCTCGAGCTTCATGCGCCGTACCTCGTCCACCAGCGTGACCACCTTGTCGATGTTCTGCATGTCGGCGGAGAGCGTGGCCGCCATGAACTCGGCCGGATAGTGGGTCTTCAACCACGCGGTCTGGAACGACACCAAGGCGTAGGTGGCGCTGTGGGACTTGTTGAAGGCGTAGCCGGAGAACTTCTCCATGAGGTCGAAGATCTCGCCGGCCACGTGCGGATCGATACCGCGCTCGCCGGTGCCCTCGAGGAACTGCGCCCGTACCTTCGCCATCTCCGCAGGCTTCTTCTTGCCCATGGCGCGGCGCAGCAGATCGGCCTGGCCGAGGGAGAATCCGGCGAGCAGCTGCGCGCTCTGCATCACCTGCTCCTGATAGAGCATGACGCCGTACGTCGTGGAGAGCACCGGCTCCATCTCCGGGTGCGGATAGACCACCTGCTTGTCGCCGTGCTTGCGGTCGATGAAATCGTCCACCGCGCCCGACTGCAGCGGCCCCGGCCGGAACAGCGCCACCAGGGCGATGATGTCCTCGAACCTGTCCGGCTTGAGCCGGCGGATCAGGTCCTTCATGCCGCGGGATTCGAGCTGGAACACGCCGGTGGTCTCCGCGGCGCGCAGCAGATCGAAGGTGGCGGGATCGTCCATGGGAATGCGGTCGATGGCCACCGCTTCCTGCCCCTCGCCGCGGTGCTCGTTGATGGCCTGCACGGCCCACTGGATGATCGTGAGGGTCTTCAGCCCGAGAAAGTCGAACTTCACCAGCCCGGCGCTTTCCACGTCGTCCTTATCGAACTGCGACACCAGCCCGCCCGACAGCTCGTCCACGTAGAGGGGTACGAAGTCGGTGAGCGCCGAGGGCGCGATCACCACGCCGCCGGCGTGCCGGCCGACACCCCGGACCACGCCCTCGAGCTTGTAGGCCATCTCCATGATCTCGGCGGCGTCTTCGCTTTCCGCTATGAACGCCGCGAGCTCGCTGGACTCTTCCACGGCTCTGGCGAGCGTCATTCCCACTTCGAACGGAATCAGCTTGGAAAGCTTGTCGGCGAGGCCGTAGGGCTTGCCCTGCACCCGCGCGACGTCCCGCACCACGGCCTTCGCCGCCATGGTGCCGAACGTGATGATCTGGCTCACCGCATCCTGGCCGTAGCGTTCCGAAACGTGGGCGATGACGCGGTCGCGCCCTTCCATGCAGAAGTCGATGTCGAAGTCGGGCATGGACACCCGCTCCGGATTCAGGAAGCGCTCGAACAGCAGATCGTAGCGCAGCGGATCCATATCGGTGATCCCCAGCGCGTAGGCCACCAGGGAGCCACCACCGGAGCCGCGGCCGGGACCGACCGGAATGTCGTTGGCCTTGGCCCAGGCGATGAATTCCATCACGATCAGGAAGTAGCCGGGAAACCCCATCTGATTGATGATCCCCAGCTCGTACTCGAGCCGCTCCCGATACGTCGTATCGGGGAGGGTGAGCTCCCCCAGCTCCCGTAGACGCGCGAGCTTGTCCTCCAGCCCCTCCCGGGCGCGGGCCTGGAGATAGGTCTCGAGGGTCGTGCCCTCGGGAATCGGATAGTTGGGCAGATAGTACTTGCCGAGCTGCACCTCGACGCTGCAGCGCCTCGCGATCTCCACGCTGTTCGCGAGCGCCTCGGGCAGGTCGCTGAACAGCTCCGCCATCTCCGCCGGGCTCTTCAGGTACTGCGCCGGGCTGTAGCGGCGCTCACGGCGCGGGTCGTCCAGGGTACGCCCCTCGTGAATACACACCCGCGTCTCGTGGGCCTCGTAGTCGTCCTCGTCCAGGAAGCAGACGTCGTTGGTCGCCACCACCGGCAGGGCGAGCCGGGCCGCCAGCGGTACCGCCAGGGCGATGTAGGCCTCCTCGGCATCGCGGCCGGTTCGGGTCAGCTCCACGTAATACCGGTCGCCGAATCGCTCGGACCACGCCCGGGCCAGCATCTCCGCCCGCGCCTCGTCGCCTTTCAGCAGCGCCTGGCCGATGTCGCCGTCCCGGCCGCCGGACAGGACCAGCAAACCGTCGTGACGCTCGAACAGCTCCTCGCGGGTGATGGTGCCGCGCTCGGGACAGTCCACGTAGGCCGCCGACACCAGGGCGATCAGATTCCGGTATCCCGCCTGGTTCATCGCCAGCACCGCGAGCCGATAGCGCTCGCCGGGCTCGCCGCGCAGCTCGAGGTCGGCGCCGATCAGTGGCTTGATCCCGGCCGCCAGTGTCGCTTGATAGAACTTCACCAACGCGAACAGGTTGGCGCGGTCGGTGAGCGCCAGCGCCGCCATACCCTGCTCCGCGGCCCGCGCGGCGAGGGGGTTCACCTTGATGATGCCGTCGGCCAGCGAATACTCGCTGTGCAGGCGCAAGTGGACGAACTCGGGGTCCGCGCCGGTGCCGCCGTCGTCAACGCTCGTATTCATTCAGAACAGATCCCCCG
>JBMCWS010000110.1:0-7608 GCA_048621375.1 Pseudomonadota bacterium
CGCCCAGGTCCACCGCGGCGACGTGGTACTCGCCCGCCGGGGCCGTTTCGACGCGTCCACCCGCGGCGGTGTGGCGCAACAAGTCGTCGGGATCGCTCCAGGTAGGCCCCGCCAGGGCCGGCGGCGCGGTCAGGGCGCCGATCAGCGCGAGACGCGCGAGACGGTGCATCCGTGCTCCTCCCCCAGGCTGTGACAGGGAGGGTAACGCCCGCTGCGGCGCTGTCATTGCACGGCGTCAACGGCAGCAGCCTCGACTATTCCAGCGCCAGCGCCGGCTCCGGCTGCGGGGGCACCACCATGCCGTGACGCACCGCCAGCAGGGCGAGTTCCACGTCGCTCGAGACGTTCAGTTTCTCGAAAATGCGATAACGGTAGCTGTTCACGGTCTTGGGCGAGAGGTGCAGGCTGCTCGAGATGTCGTTCACCTTGTGGCAGTTCACCACCATCATCATGATCTGCATCTCGCGATTGGAGAGCTGATCGAAGGGCGCGTGGCCCTCATCCTGAAAGCTGCTCACCGCCAGCTCCTGCGCCACGTCGGCGCTCAGGTAGCGTTTGCCGAGGAAGGCGCGCTTGATGGCCGTTTCCAGCTCGTCGGCATTGGCGCCCTTGGTCAGGTATCCCGCCGCCCCGGCCTTCAGCGCCTGCACCGGAAACGGCTTCTGATCGCAGGCGGAGAGCACCACCACGCGGATGTCGAGCTCGAGGCGCTCGATCCGCCGGATGGCCTCGAGCCCGCCGATCCCGGGCATCAACAGGTCCATGAGAATCACGCTCGGGCGCTCGTCCCGCGCCATCTGCACGGCGCTCTCGCCGTCCTCGGCCTCGCCGATGATCTGAATGCCCTTGCGATCCTGCAGCATGCGCCGCAAGGCCACGCGAAAGAGCCTGTGATCGTCCACCAGCAGCAGTCGGATCATGTCTTCCCCCTATGCGTTGGTCATCTTGTGGAGGATCCACCATAGGGGCGGGCCCGGCCGGGAACAACGCCGGTGCGGGCATGGCTGCCATGGTTTCAGGAAACTTCCACGATGGGATAGAACCCTGATATGAACTGCTTGGGTGCGATAGCGCGCTATCCGGTGAACGCCTGAATACCGGTTTGGGCGCGGCCGAGAATCAGCGCGTGCACGTCGTGGGTGCCCTCGTAGGTGTTCACCGTCTCGAGGTTCATGACGTGGCGGATCACGTGGTACTCGTCCGAGATGCCGTTGCCGCCGTGCATGTCCCGCGCCGCGCGGGCGACGTCCAGAGCCTTGCCGCAGTTGTTGCGCTTCAAAAGCGAGATCACTTCCACCGGCAGCCGCCCTTCGTCGAGCAGGCGTCCGGCGCGGATGCAGCCCTGCAGCCCCAGGGCGATGTCGGTCTGCATGTCGGCCAGCTTCTTCTGGATGAGCTGGGTGGCCGCCAGCGGACGCCCGAACTGCCGGCGCTCCAGGGTGTAGTCGCGCGCCGCGTGCCAGCAGAATTCCGCCGCTCCCATGGCCCCCCAGGCGATGCCGTAGCGGGCGCGGTTCAGGCAGCCGAAGGGTCCGGCGAGGCCTTCGGCGTTCGGCAGAAGGTTGTCGTCGGGCACGAACACGTCGTCGAGGACGATCTCGCCGGTCACCGAGGCGCGCAAGCTCATCTTGCCCTCGATCCGCGGCGTCGAGAAGCCTTC
The DNA here is from genome assembly GCA_048621375.1 of Pseudomonadota bacterium. Classification (GTDB taxonomy): domain Bacteria; phylum Pseudomonadota; class Gammaproteobacteria; order Pseudomonadales; family Azotimanducaceae; genus UBA7803. The sequence goes on from JBMCWS010000110.1 coordinate 1,661, forward strand.
CGCGCCGCGCTCCACCACGAACCCCCGGATCACCCCGTCGAGCTTGGCCCACACCACCGCGAGATCGGCGATGGGCGAATTGGTGATCCACATCTTGGCGCCGTTCAGCACGTAGCCGCCGTCCACCTTGTCGGCACGGGTGACCATGCCCCCGGGATCCGAGCCGTGATCCGGCTCGGTGAGGCCGAAGCAGCCCACCCATTCGCCACTGGCGAGCTTCGGCAGGTAGCGCAGGCGCTGCGCCTCGGTGCCGTAGGCGTGGATGGGATGCATCACCAGCGACGACTGCACGCTCATGGCCGAGCGATAGCCGGAATCCACCCGCTCCACCTCCCGGGCCATGAGCCCGTAGGCGACGTAGTTCACCCCGGAACAGCCGTACTGCTCCGGCAGGGTGGCCCCGAGCAGGCCGAGCTCGCCCATCTCGTTCATGATCTCGCGATGGAAATGCTCCTCGCGGTTGGCGGTGAGCACCCGCGGCATGAGGTGCTCGCGGGCGTAGTCGCGCGCGGTGTCGCGAATCATGCGCTCTTCGTCGCTGAGCTGCTCCTCGAGCAGGAACGGGTCGTCCCAGGCGAAGGGGGTTCGGTCGCTCATGGTCGCTCTCGCCGCGTCGGGAAGTCGCTGAGGCTAATCCAGTCCATGGGCCGGTGCAATTTCGGTATACTCGCCCGCCTTCGCAGCAACGAGACCCTCGCCATGGCGCTGGACCCCGCCACCCTCGATCAGCTTCTCACCACCCTGGAGCGGTTCGTACGCGAACGCCTGGTGCCGCTGGAGCCACAGGTGGCGGAAGAGGACCGCATCCCGCCCGAGGTCATCGACGAGATGAAGGCGCTCGGGCTCTTCGGCATGACCATTCCCGAGGAGTACGGCGGTCTCGGGCTCGATACCGAGGAAGAGTGCCGCGCCGTTCAGGTGCTCGGCCACACCTCGCCGGCGTTCCGCTCGGTGATCGGCACGAACAACGGCATCGGCTCCCAGGGCCTGGTGATGGACGGTACCGAGGCGCAGAAGGCCCACTATCTGCCGAAGATGGCCAGCGGCGAGATCATCGGCTCGTTCGCGCTCACCGAGCCGGACGTGGGCTCGGACTCCGGCGCGGTGAAGACGTCCGCGCGCCGGGAGGGCGATACGTTCGTGCTGAACGGCACCAAGCGCTACATCACCAATGCCCCCAGCGCCCAGCTTTTCACCGTGTTCGCCCGCACCGACCCGGACGAGCCCGGCGCGCGCGGGGTGTCGGCGTTCCTGGTGGACGCGGGCACGCCCGGCATCAGCCTCGGCAAGCCGGACCGGAAAATGGGCCAGCAGGGCGCCCACGTCTGCGACGTGGTGTTCGACGACTGCCGCGTGCCCGCCGACGCCGTCATCGGCGGCCCCGAGCGGATCAACAAGGGGTTCGCCACGGCGATGAAGACCCTGGACCGCGGGCGCCTGCACATCAGCGCGCTGGCGGTGGGCGCCGCCTATCGGCTCATCGACGAGGCCCTGGACTTCGCCATGGAGCGCAAGCAGTTCGGCAGCCGCGTCGCCGATTTCCAGCTCGTCCAGGCCATGCTGGCGGACAGTCGCGCCGAGGCCTACGCGGCGGAGTGCATGGTGCGCGACGCCGCCCGGCGCCGTGACGCCGGCGAGCGCGTCTCCACCCTGGCGTCGTCGTGCAAGCTGTTCGCCACCGAGATGGTGGGCCGGGTGGCCGACCGGGCGGTGCAGATCCATGGCGGCGCGGGCTACATGGAGGAATATGCCGTCTCGCGCTTCTACCGCGACGTGCGGCTGTTCCGCATCTACGAAGGCACGAGCCAGATTCAGCAGACCATCATTGCCCGCAATCTGATCCGGGAACGGGAAGCCTAGCGTCCGGACGCGCCCGGCGCGCGGGCGGCGTGGACGGGCAGGAAGATCGAGAACGTGCTGCCCTGCTCCGGCGCGGTCCGCACATCCAGGCTGCCGCCGAGTTCCGTCACCAGGCGGTGCACGATGTGTAGCCCCAACCCGGAATGATCGCCGCCCTTGCTCGAGCGTTTGGGCTGCGCGAGCCGCTCGAGCACCGACCGCGGCAGCCCGGGTCCGGTATCGCTCACCTCCAGGAGCACGCCCTCGCGCCCCTCCCGGAACACACCACCAGCGGTGCTCACGGTCACCGTCGCCTCACGCGACGCCTCGATGGCGTTGCGGACCAGGTTGTTCAGCACCTGCGCCAGACGGTCCTCGTCGGAGACCACCGTGAGCGGCTCCGACGACAGCGCTTCGTGGAGGCTCACGTGATGATCCCGGGCATAACCGAGGTGGAGCTCCACCAGGCGGTGGGCGAGCGCGTTCAGATCGAGCTCCGCCGCCTGCAGGGCGGTGTCCTCGCTTGATCCGTTGGGCCCCTCGACCTCAGGCAGGTCGCGCATCCGGCCGATGATGTCGCCCGCCCGCCGCAGCTCGCTGCCGATGAGCTTGAGCTGCTCCACTGCCTCCGGCTCGTGGGTGAGCTTGAGCTGGAGGATGTGGAGGTAATTATTGACGATACTCAGGGGATTGTTGGCCTCGTGCACCAGCTCACGCAGGCGCTTCTCCTCGCGCTGCCGATAGCCGGCGAGCGCATCCCCCGTCGTCGCCGGCGCCGCGGGGGGCGCAGCGAGATGGCGCGCCAGCTCGTCGGCATACACCTGCATCGCCGGCTCGCGCCCCGATTCGTCGTCGTCGGCGAAGATCACCATGCCCGGAACGCGATCGTCGCAAACCAGCGGCAGACACACCGCCGCCTCGTATCCCAGCCGGCGCAGCACCTGGCGGTCCGCCACCGCCTGATCCGGCGCGTCCGCGAGCTCGACGCGTTCGCCGGCACGGGCGCAGCGGGCGATGGCACTGGCCCGGCCATCCAGGGAAATCTCCGGGCCGTCGTCGACGCCGGCGAGCCGGGCATGGCCGTCACGCGCCAGCATGAGGCCGGGCACGGCGCCGAACAGCCGCCGCGTCACCAGCGCGTGATTCTCCCACACCGCCGCCTCGGTGCCTTCGAACAGGTGGCCGAGCACGCCGAGCTGCAGGCGCAACCACAACGTCTCTGCCGGATCCCCCCCGGCGGCGCCGGCCAGGTTGAGGGTGTCGAGCTGCGCCCGGCAGCGTTGGCGGGCGTTCTCGAGCACCCGCTCGAGACGCTCGGACTCGAGCCCCAGCAGCTGCTGCGCGGTGTCGCGGGCTTGCACTGCATCGCCCGCGGTCAGTGCGTCCACCACGGCCAGCAGCCGGTGCGCGGCCGACGCCCCCTCGAGCAGTGCCGGGTCGGTGCCGCGAAATGCGAGCATCTCCTCGAGCACCGGGTCGCCGGGCACGTTCACTCCGGAAGCCGCGAGCAGCAGGCGCCAGCCGGCGGCGTCGGCGTCCTCCACGCCGATTTCGGCAGCGAGCAGCGCACCGGCCTGCCCCGCCTCGAGCACGGTATACCATTGCTCGAAGCTGAAGCGGACGATGCCGGAAACGCCGAGCACTGCCAGTGCCTGGGCGATCGCCAGATCGCGAAAGCGTTGCGGCGCCAACTCGGCCAGAGCGCGGGAGAAGCGTTGCGGGTCCGCAGGACAGTCCAGGACCGTCAGCCAGCGCCCGAGCAGGTCCGCGTCCGTGCCCAGCAGCGCCAGGAACCCCTCCGCATCGAAGGGCTCGCGGGTCGCAATGGCGAGATATCGGTCGATGACCGCCTCAGGGCTCAACCACGGTCTCCTGCACTCAGCTTGACTTTACCTGCCGCCGCCGTTGCGTCGGCAGAGCCGCGTTCGATGTCGGGACCGCGATTCCCTGTGCAGAACCCCGTCCGGCGGTGATTCTAATCGGCGCTACCACGGGGTGGGTGACGAAGATGTAAGCCCCGCGCAACGGCGGTACGAGGCTCAAGCCTCCGCCGCCGTGCGTATCTCGTCCCGCAGCTCTCGCGCCGCCGCCTCCGGGTCGCTCGCGTACAGCACCGACCGGGAGGCGTTGATGACCAGCCCCCGGCCGTAACCGTCGCGCCCGGCGTGCACCACCGCCGGCACGTCGCCGCCCTGGGCGCCGACGCCGGGGACGAGCAGCGGGACGCTTCCGGCCGCCTCGCGGATGCGCCGCAGGTCGTCCACGTAGGTCGCCCCGGCCACGAGCATCAGATTGCCGTACCGATCGCGTTCCGCGACTGCGCTCGCCACTCGGAGAAACGCCGGCGCGTCACTCGGATAGCTCTGCAGCCAACCGCTGTCCGGATTGCTGGTCCGGCACAGCACCACCACGCCCCGGTCCTGGTAGGCGAGGTAGGGCTCGATACTCTCCCACCCCAGATAAGGATTTACCGTGACGGCGTCGGCACGATAGCGCTCGAACGCCTCCGCCGCGTACATGCGCGCGGTGGCGCCGATGTCGCCGCGCTTGGCGTCGAGAATCACCGGGATCTGCGGATGCTGGCGGTGCACGTGCGCGATCAGCGCTTCGAGCTCGTCCTCGGCCCCGAGGGCGGCGAAATAGGCGATCTGCGGCTTGAACGCACACACCAGCGGCGCGGTGGCGTCGACGATGGAGGTGCAGAACTCGAGCAGCGCGCCGGGGCGGGAAGCGTACGCGCCCGGCAAACGCGCCGGATCGGGATCGAGGCCCACGCACACCATGGTGTCGCGTTCCTGCCAGCGGCGTTTCAGCAGATCCATGAACGGGGGGCGGCGGGTCACGAGGCCCAGTATACGCGAGGGTGATCGAGCGCGTCACCCGGAGCTGACGCAACAGGGCACATGACGGCCCTCTTCGACTCGCCGATCCCCCTCACGAATTCGCCACATCGCCCATACAACTCCTTCCATATCATGGGGTTAAGATGGCCCGACAACGCTGGCACGGATCTGGCTAATCCCGCCGGGCAACCCGGCCGACCCGGAGCGAACGACATGGCGGACAACATCATCGACCTTCCGACCGCACGCGCACGCACGCGGCAACGCAGCGTCGACAAGCGCATGCACCCGCGGCTCGAGAGCGATGACCGCCTCTTCACCCAGGTCGTCCTCTGTGCCGACGACCCCGATCTGGTGGGCACGACGCTGGCGTGCACCACGGTCAACATGTCCGTCGGCGGCATCCAGTTCCGCACCACCACGCCGCTGCCGGTGGGTGCCCTGCTCGATCTCTGGGTCGACATCTCCACACGTCCGGGCAAGTTCTTCCTCGCCGGAGAAGTCCGCTGGAGCCGCCCCGGAGCAGCCGATCCCGACGGCCAGCCGGTCTGGTTCGTCGGGGTGCAATTGAAGGCCGGCGCGGCCACCGACTTCCTCGACTGGCGCGACTATCACGCCGCCGCCAGCACGCCCTGACCCCCATCCCGCATTCGTCGGCAAAACTGTGCGTGGCGTCTCCCCCCGGACGCCGCCTCCGTCTCAGTTCGCCAGCGCCGGGGCTGCTGTAATGGGGGCCGGATTCGCGGCAGTACGGGAGCAGCGGCGTGAGCCCATCGAAGGTCGTCTCGCTACACGGCGAGCGCACGCAGGCGGCGGCCCTGCCCGCCAGGGTCGACGGCCTCCGCCGTGACGCGGAGAAGCAACTCCAGACCCTTCTGAGCGGGCTCCTCGACAGCACCGACGACGCCCTGTTCGAAATGGCCGACCGCTCCCACAGCGATGCCGACCACAATCTCTACTTCGACGCCATGCGCCGCATCCGCCTGCACCGCAGTGATCTCGAGCGTCGCTTCGTGGACGAAGTGCGCCACGGCTTCCACCAGGCGTTCGCAGCCGCCGGGGGCGCGGTCATGGAATCCGCCCACGTGGACGACATGACGCTGGTGGACAACGACGAGCTGGAGATCTCGGTGGCCATCAGCGGTATCGTCTCGAAGATCACCAGTCAGCATTCGCTGGGGATCATGGCGCTCACCCGCCGCTTTGCCGGCGTGGCCCGCGACCCGGACATGACCGAGCGGCGCAATCCCCTGGGCCCGCAGATGC
>JBMCWS010000111.1:0-7068 GCA_048621375.1 Pseudomonadota bacterium
AAAGCTGACAGCCGACGGCTTTCAGCTATCAGCCAGAGGCGCCCTTCCGGCATCGAGCGGTGCATCCCAGTGCCGGCACCTCGGAGCCGCCGCGGCCAGCGATCTTGTGGTCGACAGCCGCCCGGCTTTCCGGGACCTCTTGAAAGCTGCAACCGCCGCAGCCACACGAACACGGCGCCATGAACATTCCCGCCCGGCGCCGTGCACCAACGGCTGGCATCGGAATAGCCTTCTGGCTGACTGCTGATAACTGACTGCTGATAGCTGACAGCCGAAGGCTGACAGCCGACGGCTTTCAGCTATCAGCCAGAGGCGCCCTTCCGGCTTCGAGCGGTGCATCCCAGTGCCGGCACCTCGGGGCCGCCGCGGTCAGCGATCTTGTGGTCGACAGCCGCCAGGCTTTCCGGGACCTCTTGAAAACTGCAACCGCCGCAGCCACACGAACACGGCGCCATGAACATTCCGGCCCGGCACCGTGCACCGGCGGCTGGCCTCGGAATAGCCTTCTTGCTGACAGCCGAAAGCCGACAGCTGATAGCTATCTGGCTGACAGCTATCTCCTGGCGCGCATTCCGCGCGCGAAGTCCCGGAAAGCCGTTCGAATCAGTTCCGGCTCGCGGGACGCCATGCGCAGCCAGCTGCGGGAGACGCGAAGCTCGCCGCTGTCGATCAGGGCGCCATCGCCGGTGCGGACCACTGCGACCCGGAGGGTCAGGGGGCGGCCGTCGTCCGGCCAAGTGACGATCACGTGGATGTCATCGGCGCCGCTCTCCAAGGCGTGGGCCGCTCCGCGGGGAAATGCGTCGTCGATGCCCTGCTGCGCCGCGATCAGCCAGCCGCGCTCGGGAGCCGGGGCCGACTCCCGGACGCGGATGCGCGAGTCGGGCGGGAGCTGCCAGCGGGCGCTGGTGTCGACACGGGTGGCGGTCGCGAGTCGCGTCCAGGCAAGTGCCTCGCCGGTATCGCTGCGCACGCGCTGCAGAGTGCAGCCGCCGCACACCAGCAAACCGGCGAGCAGGAGCAACCCGGCCGAGCCGCGCCGGCCCCGGCGTGGGCGGTGTGCATACCTTGCCGCATCTGCAGTCGCCATGCCTGCAGTATAGGCCGAGGGCGCGGGATCAGCCGCCGATGAACTTCATGGGCGTGACCTCGCCTTTGAAACGCAAATCCTGCTTGTCCGCGAGAGCGCTCATGAGCAGCGACTGCAGGCGCGCCATGGCCTCGTGCTCGGGCAGGGCCAGCGCCGGTTTCAGGTCGTGATTGGCGGCATTGGAGAGACAGCCGTAGAGCAGGCCGTTGGATGCCAGACGCAACCGCGTGCAGGAGCTGCAGAAGGGTTCGGATTCATTGGCGATGATGCCGAAGCAGCCGAGCCCCGGGACCTCGAAGCGTACGGCGGTGGCGTCGAACGCCGCGTCGGTTCTGACGAATTCGTAGCGGGTAGCGATGGTCTCGAGAATTTCGTCCATGCCGATGAAATCCCGCCCGAAGGCATTGCCCTGGCGCAGATGCCCCATGTTCATGAGCTCGATGAAGCGCAGCTCCATGCCGTGCTCCAGGCAGTATTCCAGCATGGGGAGGATCTGATCGGCGTTGGCGGTGCGGATGGGCACCATGTTGACCTTGATCCGCAGCCCGGCCTCGCGCAGCCGCCGCATGCCGCGCAGCACCGTCGCCAGGTCGCCGCTGCGCGCCATGGCTCGAAAGCGGTCCGGGTCGAGGGTATCGAGGCTGATGTTGATGCGCTCGAGCCCCGAGGCGATGATCAGATCGGCCTTGCGCTCGACGAGCTGTCCGTTGGTGGTGACCGAGACGTCCGACAGCGGCAACGCCATCACCGCAGGCAGGAGCTCGTCGAACTTCGGGGAAAGCAGCGGCTCGCCGCCGGTGATGCGCAGGTGCTCGATTCCGGCGGCGTCCATCAGCAGCCGGACCGCCCGCGTGAGTTCCTCGGCCGAGAGCTCGTGGGCGGCGGCCTGCAGCCGCTTGCCGTCCGGAACGCAATAGGTGCAGGCATAGTTGCACGCAGCGGTCAGCGACACGCGGAGATTGCGGAATCGGCGTCCGAGGCCGTCGACGATCATTCGCTTGCGGTGCTCCTTGGCGCGTACGCAGTATGCCACGGCGGACCCGGCGGCGATACGCGGCGAAAACCGTGATCCAGTTCCTGGCGGGCCCCGTTTCGTCTGCTTTACTGACGATGTCGGAGCCCGCGACTTCCCCCCTCCCCGATAACAATGCCGGCTCCGGCGCGAGGGAGCGTTCCCTTGTCTGTGACTCCTGAGCGGTTGCCCGGCACTCTCGCGAGGCCGGGCATCTTTTTTCTATGCCCTCGTTTCTATGCCCTCGTTTCATGCCCTCGCGTTTGGGCTCTCACGCCACCGGCTGCTCGCCGAGCTGCGCCACCAACCGTCGCACGAAGTCCCGGGACCAGAAAACCCGGTTGGAGCCTTTCACCAGCAGCAGATCGCCGGGGCCCAGCGTTGCGGCAATGCGATCGATCAGCGCCGCGTCCGCCTCCGGGCGCCAGTCCAGTGCCTTGGCTTCGGGCAGGGCCGCCATCAAGGGCTCCATGCCCGCCCCCACGCCGAATACACCGTCGAGCTCCCCGGCCGCCTCCGCGAGCTGGCGATGAAACCGGGCGCTCTGCTCCCCGAGCTCGAGCATCTCGCCCAGCAGCGCGAAGCGCCGGCGTCCCTGCCGGCCGCTGAGGCTCGCGAGGGCGGCGCGCATGCTCTCGGGATTGGCGTTGTAGCTGTCGTCGAGCACCGTGATGCCGCCGGCGGCGACGGCCCGGCCGCGGCCGGCCGGCACCAGCTCGTCCGGGAGCGCCAGCGCCGGCTCGAGGTCGCGGCCGAGGCTGTGCAGCACGCAGAGGACGGCGGCCAGAGTCGCCGCGCGATGGGCGCCGCCGCCGGGAACCCTGGCCCGGACCTCGCCCGTGGGCAGGCGGTAGCGCGCGTGATCGCCGCCCCGCTCCAGCAGCGCCACCGTGGCCTCGGCGGCGTTCCCGAACCGGCACACCCGAACCCCCTCCCGCAGGCTGAGGCACCGTACGTCCAGGGACGCCTCCAGCACCAGCGCGCCCCCGGGCTCGAGGCCCTCGTGTATCGAGAGCTTTTCCCCCAGCAGCGCCGCCATGTCGACGAAATTCGCCCGGTGCGCGGGGTGAACGTTCAGCACCACGGCCACGTGGGGCCGCGCCAGCCGCGCCAGCGGGGCGATCTCGCCCGGATGATTGGTGCCGAGCTCGTAGACGGCGGCGGAGGCGTCCCGCGGGGTCAGTGCCAGTGACAGTGGCACCCCCAGGTGATTGTTGAGGCTGCCGCCGGTGGCGAACGCGCCCAGGGCCCGGGCCAGGAAGCCCTTGGCCGTGGTCTTGCCGCTGCTGCCGGTGACCGCCACCACCGGCCCCCTGAGCCGGGCGCGGGCGGCGGCGCCGAGGTGCCAGAGCGCTTCGAGCGTGTCGCCGACCTGGAGCTGCGGTGCCTCGCGGGGACGCCCGTCGTGCGCCACCACCCCGGCGGCGCCGTTGGCGAGCGCCGCGTCGATGAAGTCGTGACCATCCAGGTCGGAGCGATGACCGGGATTGAAGCGCGGCCCGGGATCCCCCGGGAGCGCGAAGAACAGCTCACCGGGGCGAATCGTGCGGGAATCGATGCTGATACCAGTGATGTCCGGCCCCGCCTGCGGGGCGAGCCCGAGGGCCTGACACAGCTCCGGCCAGCGCCAAAGGGCGCTCACGGTGCCTCGAGAATATGACGCATGTGCCCTAGTTAGCACATCACCCGGAGCACCACAAGGCGCGGCCACGGCGGGCCATGTTACGCTTACCGTTTTCGTCATCGAGCCGCCATGAACGAGCCCCGCAAGCCCGGTGTCTGGTCGAGAATCGGCAACGGGTTCACCCGTGCCCGGATCATCCTGTCCAACCTGTTCTTCTTCCTCTTCCTGCTGCTCGCGATCCTGCTGGTGTTCACCGGCGCCCCCTTGCCCGAGGTTCCGGATCGGGGGGCGCTAGTGCTCGATCCCAGCGGCGCCGTGGTGGACAAGCGCACGCCCGTGGACCCGATCCAGCAGTGGCTGACGCCCCAGGCGGTACTCGCGGAAACCGAAGTCACCGAGTTGCTCGATGCGCTCGAGCATGCCCGGGACGACGATCGGATTCCCATGGTGGTGCTCGACCTCGACGATCTGCAGTTCCTTCCCGTCGCCCACGCCAATGCCGTGGGCGCAGCCCTCGCCGAGGTCCGGGAGGCCGGCAAGGAGGTGGTGGCTTATGGGAGCTTTTACGACCAGCAGCCGTACCTGCTGGCGAGCTACGCCGACGCCGTGTACATGCATCCTCTCGGCCAGGTGATGCTGCCCGGCTACGCTATCGATCAGCTCTATTTCAAGGGTCTGCTCGAGCGGCTGAACGTGAATGTGCACGTGTTCCGTGCCGGTCGTTACAAGGAGTTCGTCGAGCCTTACACCCGCACCGACATGTCGGAGGATGCGCGTGCCGCCAACCAGGAGCTGGTGAGCGCGCTGTGGGAGCGATTCGGCGACACGGTGGTTCGCAATCGTCAGGTCGAGGAGGCCTCGTTTCATCGCTACACCCAATCGTTCGCCGACCTGCTGCCGCAGACCCAGGGCGACATGGCCCGTCTCGCGGTGGAGTACCGCCTTGTGGACGAGCTTCTGACCCCGGATCAGGCGCAGGCGCGCATCGCCGACGCCGTGGGCCGCGACGACTCGGGTGGATTCAACGGCATCGGCTTTCGTGACTATCTCGAGGCTGTGAACGGCACGCCCCGGGCAGACGGCGGCGATCGCAAAGTCGGTGTGATTACCGCCGAGGGGCCGGTGATCATGGGCGAGAACGTTCGCGGCGCCATCGCCGCGGAACGCATCATCAAGCTCATCCGCGAGGCGCGTCGCGACGACAGCATCGGCGCGCTGGTGGTGCGCATCAGCACCCCCGGCGGCAGCAGCTTCGCAGCCGAGCTGATCCGCCAGGAGCTGGAGCTCACCCAGCTCGTGGGCAAGCCCGTGGTGGTCTCCATGGGTCCCGTGGCGGCGTCCGGCGGGTACTGGATCGCCGCCACCGCCGACGAGATTCACGCCGAACCCACCACCCTCACCGGCTCCATCGGCGTATTCGGCATCGTCCCCACGTTCGAGGAGAGTCTCGACGCCATCGGCGTCAACAGCGATGGCGTCCGGACCACGGCGCTCTCGCAGGTGAACCCGCTCACACCCATGAGCGAGCCGACGGCGAAGGTGCTGCAGCAGAGCACCGAGAGCGTCTACCGCCGGTTCGTGAATCTGGTGGCCCGTGGCCGGGACATGGCGCCGGAGCGGGTCGATGACGTGGCCCAGGGCCGGGTCTGGATCGCCACCCGGGCCCAGGATCTCGGTCTGGTGGATACCCTGGGCGGTCTGGACGGCGCCATCGCCCGCGCCGCGGAGCTGGCGGAGCTCGAGGCGTACGGCGTGCGGCGCCTGCAGCCGGCCCTGACGCCGGGGGAGATGCTGTTGCGCCAGCTCACCGGGCGCGTCGATGGCACGACCATCAGCCGCTGGCTCGATCTGCCGCCGGTGCTCACCCCGCTCGGCCGCCGGGCGGAAACCGCGTGGCAACTGTTCGAGAGCCTCGACGACCCCAGGCACAGCTACGCACTGTGCATCACCTGTCTGTCCGCGCAGTAACCGTCGGCCGGCGACGCCGTCAGAACAGCCGGATGCGCGTACGGGTCCCGCCACGGGCCCGGGAGCCGGTGGCCGACCGGCGCCGCCGCATCCGCGCGTGCAACTCGCGGCGCTTCATCGCCAGGTATTCTTCCCGGGAGACGTTGGGGTTGCGATTCCGGGACTTCTCTTCGTCACGGTAGCGGCAGAAGTCCTCGAACGCATCGATCTCGTGCTTCAGCTCGCTGACCACCAGCTCGATCATGATGGCGTCGTCGATATAACCGAGCACGGGGATGTTGTCCGGGATCATGTCGTGAGGGTCGGCGAAATAGGCGAGCGCGGCCAGCACGTTCCTGCGCTCCTGGGCCGCGAGCGCCCACTCCGGATCCTGGGCCATCTCCACCAGTGCATCCAGGCGATCGAGCCGCTGCTTCACGAAGGCGGGGACGTTCTGGGCCCGGACCTCCTCGACCATCTCACGGGCGCGCGAGAGGATCTCCTCGACGGAGGCGTGCTGCGCCTTCTCCTTCGCCTGCTTCATGTTGCTCCGGAAGAACTTGAGATCCTTGTCTTCCAGATCGAACGTCACTTTGAGCGGCATGGCCCCTTCCCTTCCGGCACTTGCATCAGGCCGGGACTATACAGAATTTCACCGGCTTTGGAACTTGCTCCAGTACGCCCGGGTGAGATCCTTGACCTCCCGGCGCATCAGCAGCAGCCCGAGCAGGTTCGGAATCGCCATCAGCGCCAGGGTCACCGCCGAGATCAGCCAGACCAGCGAGGTGTCGACTACCGTGGCGAGAAAGAAGCCCACGACGTAGAGCAGCCGGTAAGGCAGCACCGCCTCGACCCCGACCAGGTACGTCATACTGCGGTCGCCGTAGTACGACCACGCCAGCGCCGTGGAGAATGCGAACAGCACGAGCCCCACGGTCACGGCATATTGCCCGTACTCGCCGAAAAAGCTGTGCTTGAACGCCTCGGCGGTGAGGGGCACCGAGTGGAGCAGCGAGCGCCCGCTCATGGTGACGCCGGGCGTCGCCAGCGCGCCGTCCACCACCCGCAGCGGCCCCGAGTAGGGCTCGCCATCCCGGTAGTAGCGCACCTCCTCGGCCACCGAGCGGTTGTGGATCACCGTGAACCCGCGCTGGTGGACCTCACCGTCCACCGCCGTAAGCTCGCCGTTCAGCGGCTGCACGGGATCATCCGCGGGCGCCGACATGCCGAGATGCACGAACAACGCCTCGACGTCGTCGGGATCGGTATCGGTGTATGCGCCCTGGACGAATTCCGTGTCGAACGGCGCGAAGTCGGTCTCGAACTTCTCCTTCCATACACCGGAGGACAGAATCACCAGTCCGGTGAGGGTGCAGATGACGAGCGTGTCGATGA
>JBMCWS010000112.1:0-6862 GCA_048621375.1 Pseudomonadota bacterium
CCCCAGGGCCGCCCGGGCCTCGGCGGCGGAAGCCCCGCGAACCTCGCCCACGGCGTGGCGCCCGTCCGCGGGACGGGTCACGCGACGCGCCGCCACTGAGCCTCCGGACTCGCCTCCGGCGGGTTGCGCGCGCCATCGGTCGTGATCCGCTGCCATCATGGCCTCGCGCAGCGGCACCACCGCGTCGGGATCCGCCAGATCGATCCCGGTGCTGTTCGCCCGCTCCGGCGCGAACAGATCCCGCGGCGCGCGGATGCGCGGATGCGGCGCGAAGGCGTTCCGGGCCGCCTGTGCCACAGGGTCTGCCACCAGCTCGTCCAGCGGCAGAGAATCATCGGCGATACGGTTGACGAAGGAGGTGTTGGCTCCGTTCTCCAGCAGCCGGCGCACCAGATACGCCAGCAGATCCTCGTGGCCGCCGACGGGCGCATACACCCGGCACGCGAACGCGACGCCCCGGGCCCGGGCGTCACCAAGGACCTTTCCGTACAACGCTTCCCCCATGCCGTGCAGGCGCTGGAACTCGAAATCCCGGCGCGCCCCGACCATCTCGACCAGCGCCGCGACGGTACGGGCATTGTGAGTGGCGAAGCAGGAATGGAACGCCGTACCGGCGTCGAGCATTCGCTTCGCGCACGCGAGGTACGAGACGTCCGTGTGCACCTTGCGAGTGAACACCGGAAAGCCGCTGAATCCACCCTCCTGCGCGTGCTTGATCTCCGTGTCCCAGTACGCGCCCTTCACCAGCCGTACCAGCAGCCGCGTTCCCGCCCGGCGCGCCAGGTCCGCGAGCCAGTCCACCAGTGCCGGTGCCCGCTTCTGGTACGCCTGCACCGCCAGCCCGAAGCCGTCCCAGCCGGGTCCGGTGGCGAGCGCCGCGCGCTCGATGAGATCCACAGACAGATCCAGTCGATCGGACTCCTCGGCGTCCACACACAGCCCCACGCCCGCCTCGCGCGCCAGCTCGCACAGCGCCAGCAACCGATCCAGCAGCACACCATGCACGCGCTCGCGCTGGGCGAACTCGTAACGCGGATCCAGGGCCGAGAGCTTCACCGACACACCCGGCGCCTCGACCGGGCCACTTCCTGCGCCCACCCGTCCCGCGGCGCGGATCGCGTGCTGGTAGCGCACGAAGTAGCGCTCGGCGTCGGCGGGTGTCCGTGCCGCCTCGCCGAGCATGTCGTAAGAGAAACGATATCCCAGGCGCTCCCGGTCCCGCGCCCGCTCGAGCGCCGCGTCGATGCTTTCCCCGAGCACGAACTGCCGACCGAGGATGCCCATGGCCCGCCGCACCGCCTGACGTATGACTGGCTCGCCCAGCTTGCGCAGCAGGCGCTCCACCGCCACCGGCGGCGTCTCTCCGGGTGACACCATGCGACCCGCCAGCATGAGACCGAAGGTGGAAGCGTTGACGAAGAACGTCTCGGAGGCGCCGAGATGGCTGTGCCAGTCACCGGCGCCCAGTTTCTCCTCGATGAACTCGTCCTGCGTCCGGGCATCGGGAATGCGCAGCACCGCCTCGGCCAGACACATGAGCGTGACGCCTTCCTCCGAGGACAGGTCGTATTCCTGCATGAGCGCATCGATACCACCCACGCGGCGACGCTCGGCCCGAAGGTGCGTCACCAGGTCGCGGGCATGCGCCTCGACCCGTGCGTCGGCTTGCCGCGTCAGGGCCGCTTCGTCCGCCAGCGCCCGGACGTGGGCCGCTTCGTCCACTCGATGAGCGGCGCGCACCGCCGCCCGCAACTCCGACGGATTCCGCAGCTCGTGGTCGTCGTTCAGGAGCATCGCGAACGCCTCTTCGGCGGTAGCCCGGCGAGCATATCACGGCACGGACGCCGTCCCCCCTTTTGCCGTAGCGCAACGATCGCGTTGCGTCGGGCCGGGGACCCCCTATACTGCCGGTTCGATGGAGATCCCGCCCTGAAACGCTGCTCGAGAACGACCACACCGGCTCTCTGCGCCACGAGTCCGGCGATCACTTCCACCTCGGCCGCCACGGGCCCCACGGCCGGGACGGCATGATCCTGCGCGCGGATGATCGATCAGCGGGAAATGCGCGCCAACCGCCAAGCAAGCTCGAACGCGTCGAGCACGGAGTTTTAGATGAAGATCTACGTAGGCAATCTGCCCTGGAGCACCAGCGATGCCGATCTCGAGTCCCTGTTCGCGGGGATCGGTCCGGTGACCTCGGCCTCGGTGGTCACCGACCGGGACACCGGCCGCTCCCGTGGCTTCGGATTCGTGGAGATGTCGCAAGCCGACGGTGAGCGCGCCATTGCCGACCTGAACGGCCACGTGCTCGAGAGCCGGTCGCTGCGGGTCAACGAGGCCAACAGCCAACCCCGGCGCAACAGCGGCGGGCGCGGCGCCCGCTGGTAGAGCGCGCGCCGTCTTGAAGGCGGCCCCGGGGACGGGGCCGCCTCGACTCAGCCGCCCCGACTTTCCGCCCGGGCGGAGCGCCTGCGCCTGCGCCCGCGCGGGCGGCTCTCCGGCGCGGCTTCCCCCTCCTCGGAGATTCGTCCCACCAGACGCTCGATCCCGCGCAACCGCTTGGACTCGGTATTGTCGTAGAGTGACCAGGCGACGCCGCCGGCCCCCGCCCGGGCCGTGCGCCCGATCCGGTGAACGTAGCTCTCCGCTTCGTCCGGCAGCTCGAAGTTGATGACGTGGGAAATCCCCGGGACGTCGATGCCGCGCGCGGCGATGTCGGTGGCCACGAGCACCCACGTCGGCCCGGACTTGAAGTTCTCCAGCGCCTTTTGCCGGGCGGTCTGGGACTTGTTGCCGTGAATCGCCTCGGCCTCGATACCCGCCGCGGCGAGCTGCTTCGCCACGCGATTCGCCCGGTGCTTGGTGCGGGTGAACACGATGGCGCGGGATACCTGCTCCCGCCGCAGCAGGCGCTCGAGCACCACCCGCTTCTCCTCCGTCTCCGCCCGAATCAACCGTTGCTCGATCTTCTCCACCGTCACGACTTTCGGGGTGACTTCCACACGAACCGGGCGATGGAGGATCTCGCCGGCGAGCGTGGCCACCTCGTTCGGCATCGTGGCGGAAAACAGGAGCGATTGCCGGCTCGTCGGAACTTTGCGCACGATACGCTGGACGTCGCGGACGAACCCCATGTCGAGCAGCCGGTCCGCCTCGTCCAGAACCAGCGTACCCACGCCCGCGAGATCGACGTGCCCCTGCCCCATGAGATCGAGCAGGCGCCCCGGCGTGGCCACCAGCACATCGACGCCCTGGCGCAACGCCTGGATCTGCGGTTGCGGACCAACGCCGCCGAAGATGACGGTGGAGCTCACGCGAAGCTCACTGCCGAAACCGACGATCTCGTTGCGGATCTGCAACGCCAGCTCCCGGGTGGGCGCGAGGATGAGCGCCCGCGGCCGCCCGGCGGCGGGCTTACCGCCCCGTTGCGCAAGCCGCTCGAGCAACGGCAGGGCGAAGGCCGCGGTTTTGCCGGTTCCGGTCTGGGCGATGCCCAGCAGATCGCCGCCCTCCAGCAGGTGCGGAATGGCCTGGGCCTGGATCGGCGTCGGATGCTCGTAGCCCACGGCCGCAAGCGCCCGCAGGATCGGCTCGCTCAGGCCGAGGGAAGAGAAGGTTTGGTTCACCATTGAACGTTTTCCTGATTGTCACGCGCACGAACTCCGGGTGGACGGCGCGCTGCCGTCATTCCTACGCGCGACGAGGAAGGAGCGGGAACTCGGGGGGTCGACGTATGATCCGACACCAGGGCCGGACCGCGCGTTCGCTCGAAGCCCGGCACCATGAGGCCCCGTCACGGCGATGTCAAGTGGACGCACCGCGTCATGGTGTGACACGGGCGGACACCGGCGAGTCGGGGCAATTGCGGGGGCGCGTCCCCGCCATTCAGACAATGTTCAGACGAAACAGTGTCTTATATACGAAGTGACACGTGCGGGAAGTTGGTACGATCACTGCTTCCCGCGGAGTCAGTCCGACCCGGAGCATCACATGGCGCGACCGCTGACCCGAAACCGCATTCGCCGCGACAACCTGGCATTCTCCGGCACCGGCGGCGTGAGCACCACCCACCGACACTCCGGATTCACCCCCGCCTTCCGCGACGACGCCACCGGCGAGGTGGCCATCTCACGCTACGCGGATGGGCGTCCCGCCCCCATGCACCTGATGGACGGCCTGCCCCCGGACTGGGTCGCATCCCGGGACGCCCGGGGTCACGCGTGCGCGTTGAAGCCCTCCATCGTGGCCGGCTTCGTGCGCGAGGGCGAGTTCTTCACCCGCGAGCAGGCCGCCGCCGTGATGCCCTGAACCGCCGGCGGCGGCGCGTGCCGGGTCAGCGCCTGCGCCGCACGGCCCGCAGAATCAACGCCGCCGCGGCGAACCCCAGGCCGCCGAGCGCCATCAACGGTAGCATCGACGCCGTCGCCGGCAGGGCGCTTCGTTCCCCGCTCTCCATGGCCGCTGCTTCCGTCTGCTCCGTGGTGTCCTCCGCCTGCGCGGTCTGCTCCGGCTCGTCGCGAACCTCGAGCTCCTGCGCTACGGACTGCCCCTCGACGTCGCCGATGCGCAGCGTGACCTGCATCCCCGCCTCGAGATCATCGATGCCGGTGACGGTCGGGTCCGTGAGGCTCCGCCGCCCGGTATACGCACGCACCTCCGCGTCCGGGTCCACCGCGAAGGTCTCCGTGCGGTCGACGCGGGCGCGCTCCCCGTCGCCGGCGTCTTCGACACGTATCCGCAGCTCGTTGGCTTCGGCGTCCACATCCACCAGCTCGCCGCGGATCTGATTCTCCTCCAGCGCGGTGGTAGCCGCCGCCACCCCCAGGCTCATGGTCAACGTACCCAGAAAGATCCAGAGTTTCGACACCTTCATGACTGGCCTCCTAACGCAATGCAGTGTCCGTCGTGGACTCCGTCGTGGACGAAATCGCCTCCCCGATCACCTCGGCGCGCACCACGTATCGATTCGGCGCGCGACCGACGTAATAGAAGGGGTGGCAGGTAATGAGGGTCAGAGTGGGCACCGGCGTCTCCTCCAGCACCCAGACGTCCCGGGGCTCGACGATCAACAGATCGGTGACGCGATAGGTGCGCGACGCGTGCGCGCCCTCCAGGCGGAGCTCGTCCCCCACGGCGAGGCGGTCGAGGCTGCGAAAAAAACCGTCGCGGTGCCCGGCGATGGCCGTATTGCCGTCGCCATGGATCGGGCTGGTCTCCCGCAGGTGCCCCGCCCCGAGGGTGAGCTGAGGCTCCTCGGCGCCGGCGAACACGGGAATTCCGGACCCATCGCCCGGGAGTTTCAGGCTGGCGATGGCGGCGGGGACCGCGCCCCGGCTCCAACGCTCGTACGCCGCGCGACGGGCAGCCGACCAGTCGTCCTGGAAGCCGCTCATGGCACTGCGAGCCGCCATCGCTCCGAGCTGGGGTGCGATCAACATCGCGGCCAGAATCCAACAGCTCCACTCCGCCGCGCGGAAGCTTGGCGTGACCCGGGCAACCTGCCTGAAAGGTATCCTGCGCACAGGGCCGCCTTCGCAAGTTCCGTGCCGGCGGGGATTCCGTGGCCGTGCCAAATGTGCAATGGTTGCGCCCACCAACCGCAAGCGAACCGAGAGTCAGCCGATGTCCGAGCCCGTATCCCTGTCACGCATCCTTCGATTCTGGGCCGACCGGCTCGGCGACGCCGAGGCCATCTGCCACGAGGGCGAAACGCTCTCCTGGGAAGCGCTGGACCGCCGCAGCAACCGGCTGGCCCGCGCCTATCAGGCGCTGGGGGTACGCCCCGACGATTTCGTCACCATCGCCCTGCCCAACGGGATCGAGTTCTTCGAGGCGGCCTTCGCCACCTGGAAGCTGGGGGCGACCCCGCAGCCGGTTTCCGCCAAGCTACCCGCATTCGAACGTGAGCAGATCATCGAGGTCGGCGGACCGTCACTGGTCGTAGGCGTCGCCGAAGGCAGTCACCCGGGCGTGGCGAGCGTTCCCCCGGGGTACCGGCCCGGCGACGACGTGCCGGATTCGCCGCTCCCCGAGCGCACGGCCACCTACTTCAAGGCGATGACCTCCGGCGGCAGCACCGGCCGCCCCAAGCTCATCGTCTCGCACATGGCCGCGGAATGGGATCCGTTCGCGGAGTCCATGAACTTCGCCACCGAGGGTACGGTGCTGATTCCCGGCCCCCTCTACCACAACGGCCCCTTTCTCTGGGCCATGATCGGTCTGTTCAAAGGCAACCGGGTAGTGGTCACCACCCGGTTCGACGCGGAAGGCACCCTCGCCCTCATCGACGAGCACCGGGTGGACACCGTCTACATGGTGCCCACCATGATGCAGCGCATCTGGAACCTTCCGGAGAGCACCCGCAACGCCTACGACCTCGGCTCCCTGCGCTGCCTGTGGCACCTGGCGGCCCCGTGTCCCGAGTGGCTCAAGCAGGCGTTCATCGACTGGCTCGGCCCCGACGTCATCTGGGAACTCTACGGCGGCACCGAGGGGCAGGGATCTACGGTCATCAGTGGCAGTGAATGGCTCACCCACCGCGGCTCCGTGGGCAGACCCGTGGAGACCTGCGAGATGAAGATCGTCGACGAGGACGGGCGCAGTCTGCCGCCGGGCGAGGTCGGAGAGGTCTTCATCCGTCCCAACTCCGGTCCCGGCACCACCTATCACTACCTGGGCGCCGAAGCCCGGGCCATGGAAGGCGGCTGGGAAAGCCTCGGCGATCTGGGCTATTTCGACGCGGACGGCTACCTGTACCTTTCCGACCGGCGTACCGACATGATCGTCTCCGGCGGCGCCAACATCTACCCTGCCGAAGTGGAGGCCGCCATCGATGCCTTCCCCGCCGTGCGCTCCTGTGCCG
>JBMCWS010000113.1:0-6762 GCA_048621375.1 Pseudomonadota bacterium
GACCTCACCCGGGTCCGGGTGCGCGAAGCGCTCGATGCGGTGGGCGTCTCGAAGAAGCAGAGCAAGAAACTCGAGAAAGCGCATAGCGCGTTCCGCGCGAGCCGCGAACAGGGCGGCGCCGAATAGGCGAACGCTTCAGCCGAGGGCGCTCTGTGGGGGCGTCGCTTCCGTGAGCTGGGCGATCATGGCGTCGAGCGTGTCCTGCACCACGTTGTCGTGGTCCACCCGGACCACGCTGCCGTCCTCGAGTGCCGCGGCGAAATCCGCTTCGTGCCAGAGTCCCCAGCGGGCGCCGCGCTCGTCCACCAGCAGAACCTCCTGAGTCTCCGTCACCCGGGCAGCCACTTTCACCTGGTCGTAGAGCCCGTCGTCGTGGCAAACGCGCACCCACGTGCCCGGGCGGATGGCATCGAGATCGGCGCCGCCGGCCCCCGCGGTCGGTTTCGGCACGGGCTCCGGGATCAACGTGATGGGCTCGGGGAGCGGGGATTGCTCGACGATCATGCTGCCTTCGCTGGCGAACCAGTCGTCGTCGCTTTCGCGAACGCGCTCCATCTCGGTGTACAGTGCCTCGATGCTCTCGTCGATGTGACTGCTGGTCAGGCCGGCTTCCACCATGTGCGCTTCCAGTCGGTCGAGCAGGTGGGGAATGCGTGCCGTGCGGCTCCGTGCTTCCTCGCGGGTGGCAGCCGGCGCGAACAGATCCGCCAGCTCGTCCGCCAGCCCCAGGGCCTCCTCCCAGTGGCTGCCTTCGCAGCCGTGGCGTAGACAAACGAACGTGAGGACCTTGGACCAGGAATCCGCGAAGAAGCCGCGCAGGAGGGAGGCCGCGCGGTGGCGCTCGAGGCAGGCATTGAGCGCGTCCTGGACGACCATGCGCGCCGCCTTGAGCTTGGCGCGGCCGACCTCGAGCTCGACCACCCGGCCTTCGGCCCGACTGGCCTTGTCCTGGCGCGCCGCGTGAATGGCCTGCATCCGGTCCGCCACCTCCTCGAGCAGCGCCGCGTCGGGAGCGGGGTGATGGAGGACTTCCTCCACCAGCGCATTCACCTCCTTGAACGCGGGACTGTGCTCCACCCGGTTCGGATCCGAGGACCAGCCCACCCCCGCCTGGCACAGAGTCTGAATCAGCCGGCGGGCGGGGTGGTCGTCGTCCGCGAAGAACGCGCCGTCCGCGAGGGCGACGCGGAGCACCGGCATCTGCAGCCTGCCCACGAGGAACCGCAACGTGGTGGAGAGACTGTCGTCATTGAGAAAGGTCTCGAAGAACAGCGACACCAGGTGCAACACGTCGAGGTCCATGGGCGGGACGCGGGTCGCGGCTCCCTCACCGATGCCGTCGAGCACTTGTTGATACAGCGAGACCGCCGGTGCCGGCCCGGCGGCGCTCTCTCCCGCTGCGGCAGCCGGGGCCAGATCGGCGAGATAGGTATTGAGTCCGACATCGCCGGACCCGTGCCCGGCGTGACCGGTCCGGGTGCCGCTCGCCTGCTGGGGGCCGGCCTGCGCATGTCCCCCGTGCAACAGCCGGGCCCATTCGCTGGTGCTGGCGGGGCGGGCCGGTTCCGGGGCCGGGGAGGCCGTGTCGTGCGCGCCGGCGGCCGCGCTCTCGAGAGATTTCGCGAGTGGCTGGTAGAAGCGCCCGAGTTCCTCGAGTACGTGGAACTCGAAGCCGTTGGTGAGCTTGGCGCGGGTGGCCACCGACAGTGACGTGGTGCCGAGCAAGCGTGAGAAGCGGTTGATGAGCGGGAACACGCCCACCAGGCTCCTGAGTTTCTCGGCGCAGGCGGTTCCGTGCGCGTCCCCCACGAGCTGCACCGCAGATTCGAACGTCTCGCGATTGCGGCGCTCGAAGCGAGAGGCGACGGTGGAGACCATCACCGAGAGCTCGAGCTCCTCGTCGGAGATGAGCGCTACCTCGAAACCGTCGCTGGCTTCGAGGCCCCGATGCCGGTTGCCCGGCTCGGCGTCGTCGCGCCCGGGCGAGGAGGCCAGGGGCAGCTCCCGCTCCAGGGCCTCACCCAGCTCGTTGCAGAAGTCGCGCCCGGCGGTTCTGACCAGTCCCTTGAGAATTCGCAGGTCGTCGGTCCGGGTGGCGTCCGCCTCCGGCGCCTCGTGCCCCTGGATTTCTTCCAGCGACTGCTGGGCCATGAGCTCGTCGACTGTGGATTCGAGGGTATTGGTGATCCGGTCCGCAAGGAAGTCGCCAGCCAGTTCGCGGATGGAACGCGCGAGTCCGCGAACCGGGGTCGATGAGCAGCTCGCCCGCATCGAAGAAACAGCCTCCTGCACAGGTATGGAAGCTCGAGGGCTGCGCCCCCGGCCACCGGGTCCATTGACAGCGAATAGACTACGCCCTCGGCTGGTGCGGCCGCGTGACCTGAATCACACTCCGCGTCGCGGTCAGTCGAGGGCCACGCCCTCGAGTGCTGGACGGTCGAACCGGTAGCGCTCTTTGCGGCCCTCGACGTGGACGAGCGTACCGGCGCGTTTGAGTGCCGCGAGGCTGCGGCTCGTGTTCTCCGTGGAGGCGCCGATGATCTCTCCCACATCCTGACAGGTGAGCAGGTCCACCTGGTCGGTCTCGGCGAGCTGTTGCAGCTCCGAGAGGTAGCGGATCAGCCGCGCTACCCGGGCGCGCGTGGTGCCCGCCGCCAGCTCGGTGATCCAGCGCTCGCTGGTGGTCAGCGTCTCGCAGTGGTTCTCGAGCAACTCCAGGTATGCGCGGGGGTCGGTATGGCGCAGACGCCGCACGAAGCCGGCGGATGCCCAGCGAACGCGCACCTGACCCACCGTGACCGCGGAATGGGAATGATGGCTGGCGTCCGGCTCCATCACCGCGGCCAGCCCCAGTACGGCGCCGGGACCGTGCAGGCCGAGCACGCGCGCCCGGCCGTTGGGAAGCTGTGTGACCAGCTTGATGACACCGGCCTGGACGAGAAAGGCCCGATCGCCGAGCTGGCCCTCCTGGTAGAGCATCTGGTTCGGCGCCAGCTCTCTGGTCGCCCAGCCGCGGATTCGCGGAGGCGCACCGGGGATCGGCGCTCGGGGTTCGGGGGATTCGCCTCGCGTTCTCTCCATGCGGGACCTCCAGAGTGCCCACCGGCCGCGAACGGTTCCGGTGCCGGTAAAAGAGGGCGCTGGCGCGTGGCCGATCGCAGGGGTTGGGGGAGGTGGGCTCGATCGTTTCGCCACGGCCAGCGCCGCAAACTGTTGTCGCGGTAGCTCGATTGAGCAACGAGCGTGCCAGCGCTGGTGCCGCCGCTGGCGGCGGCGTGACGGGCCAGGATCGACGGTGGCTGTCGCCGATGGGCGACAGCTCAGCCTTCGACGTCGTCGCGCTCGATGCCGTGGCGCTTCATCAGCTTGTGGAAGTCCGTGCGGTTGCGGCGTGCGAGCTTGGCCGCGCGCGAGACGTTGCCATCCGTGATCTTCAGCAACTGCGTGAGATAGTCTCGGGTGAATGAGTCCCGGGCCTGATCGAAGGAGGGATACCGCGCCGCGGTGCTGCCGAGGGCGTCGCGCACCTGTTCCCGCGAGACGACCACCGACGGGGACAGCGCGACGTTGCGCTCCACGACGTTGCGGAGCTGGCGTACGTTGCCGGGCCAGTCCGCCGCCACCAGCAATTCCATCGCCTCCGGCGCGTAGACTTTGCGGTCCCCGGCGCCGCAGAGCTGATCGAGAAACGCCTGCACCAGCAGGGGAATGTCCTCGCGCCGCTCGGTTAGTGGCGGGAGCGAGAGTTCCACGACGTCGAGCCGGTAGTACAGGTCGGGACGGAACGCGCCCTCGTCGATGGCGCGCTGCAGGTCGCGGTGGGTGGCTGACACCACCCGCAGATCCACCGCATGCTCGGTGGTGGCGCCCACCGGACGGACCCGCCGCTCCTCGAGCACGCGCAGCAGCTTGCTCTGCAACCCCGTCGGCATGTCCCCGATCTCATCGAGAAACAGCGTGCCGCCGTGCGCCGCGCGGATGAGCCCGGTGGTCGAGCCGGTTGCCCCGGTGAACGCGCCCTTCACGTGGCCGAACAGCTCGGACTCCAGGAGATGCTCGGGAATGGCGGTGCAGTTGACGGTGATCCAGGGACCGTCGTGGCGGCGGCTGTGGTCGTGAATGTAACGTGCCAGCATTTCCTTGCCGGTACCGGTCTCGCCGCGGATCAGCACCGAGGCGTCGCTGTGGGCGGCCGCTCGAGCCTCGGCGAGCAGGGTCTGCATGCGATGGCTTCGGGTGCGCCAGCGCTCGCCGTCGGTCTCGGTGTCGTGGCCCGCGCCGTATGCCTTCAGGGCGCCCTCGAGCTTGCGCAGAAGGTCGTCGCGATCGATGGGTTTGGTGATGAACCCCACCGCACCCCGCTGGGTCGCCTCGACGGCTTCAGGGATGGTGCCGTGGGCGGTGAGTATCAGCACCGGTAATGCCGGGTGCTCGTGTTGCAGGCGGTCGAGCAACTCGATGCCGTCCATTTCCGTCATGCGCAGGTCGGTGAGGACGACGTCGGGCATCTCCCCCCCGATGGCGGCCAGCGCCTTCTCGCCGCTGGAGACCCGGGTCACCTGGAACCCTTCGCGCTCGAGGCGCGTGGCGAGGAGCTTGAGAAAATCCGGGTCGTCGTCGACCAGCAGTATCCGCCCCTGGCTCATGGCGCCGGTTCCCGCGTCGGCTCGGATGCCCCGCTGGGCAACGTCGCCTCGATCTCGGTGAGCGAGTCGATCTGCTTCTGCAGCTCGGTGACCTGGGCACCGAGCCGAAGCCGATCGTCCACCATGGTCAGCACCATGATTGCCACGTGGCGCTGCCCCGGGGTGAGCCCGTAGCCGGCGTGCACCAGCGACTCGAGCTCGGCCCGGGCTTCGCGCAGATCAGCGGGAAGGGCGGCTCCGAACGCTCGCACGAGGGCCATGCGCAGTCGGTTGTAGGGGCTGGGCTCGGTTTCGAGCGCTTTCCGGGCCCGGGTTTCCAGCGCCCGGCGCTCCTCGACACTGGCGGCCTGGATCATTCGCGACGACAACGACAGCAGGGGGGCGGTGGGGCTGCGGGGGGGCGAGGGAGGCTCGCTCGCGCATGCGGTGATGAGCAGGGCCGTTCCGAGCATCAGGGCCGGCTCAGCGCAGCGGGAGTGCCACTCGCACGTGAGCCCCTTGCGCCTTTTCCAGGATTCGTATCGAACCCTCATGTGCCCTCGCTGCTGCCAACGCCACCGACAGGCCGATACCGGTACCGGCAGAGGTTGCGGAATCGGGACCGCGAAAGAAAGGCTCGAACACGCGCTCGCGCAACTCGGCCGGGATGCCGGGCCCCTGATCCTCGACGTCTATCAACGCTTCGTCCCCAACCCGGGTCAAACGCACGTCGATGCTGCCACCATTCGGCGAGTACTGTATCGCGTTGCCGACGAGGTTATCCATGAGAGTCCTCAGTTGCCGGTGCTCGCCTTCGGCGCGGACGGGCAGTAGATGGGCGCGCAGGTCGATCCGGCGGGTGCGGGCCTCCATCTCGTGATCCCGGATCACCATCCGCAGCAACCCGTCGAGCCGGATCGACTCCGGGCGCTGGCGCGGCTCGGCATCCTGCCAGCCCGCGTAGTCGAGCAGGTTGTCGATCTGTTTCTGCAGGCGCGTGACGTTGCGTTCCACGATGGCGGATATCTCGCCCTTGTCGAGCTCGCTCGCCGGGTCCTCCTTGAGGAGCTCGAGGCCGGTCTTGATGTTGGCCAGAGGGGATCTCAACTCATGGGACATATGACGCAGGAAGGTGGCCTTCTCGGCTTCCAGCGTGAGGATGCGCTGGCGCAGCCATTCCAGGGACGTACCGATGGTTTGCAGGTCGCGGGGCCCCGAGACGTGAATGGGCGTGTTCAGCTCGGCGCGTCCCAGGGTGGTGATGCTGTCGGTGATCTGCCGCATCGGCCGGCGCACGAAGCGGGCGAATGCCAGGGCCGCCAGCAGCACCGAGACCGCGAGGGCGCTGCCGAGGGCGATCAGCGCTCGCTCCACTTCCTCGACCCCGTCCCGGAGCCGCCGGAGCTCGGCGCCGATACGGTTCTGAGCGATGTCGCGGACCCGGCCGGAGAGCGCGTTCATGGCCGCGAAGGCCCCGGCGCTGGAATCGCCGGCGCTGCCGTCGACGGCCGCTTCCACGCGCTCGAGCTCCGCGTGCAGCGCTTCGATGGCGGGCGTCAGCTCCTCAGCACCACCGCGACCTTCCAGGGCACGGAGGGTGTCGAGCAGCGCGAGGCGGCGTTCCCGGTAGATGTCCCGCAGATTCGGAGACTGCACCACGGCGTATTGCCGGGCGGTACGCTCCAGCTCCGTGATCCGATCCGCGAGCTGCTCGATCAGGCGGGTCGTCTGCATGCCGGCGGTCAGCAGGCGCTCGCTCTGATCCGCCAGGTTCCGCATGCTGATGACGGCATAGGCGGTGGCGAGCCCGAGGCACAATGCCACGACCACCACGCCGGTGCCGAGGATGGCCCGCAAGGTCGGCCCGGTGGGTTGTCGTCGCGCTCCCGGCGCCATCGGCAGGTCCGCCGCCAGTGGATGGTCGGGGGGAGTCTAGCCCCCGCTCCGGAAGGCGACCTTGCGAAGGGTCGATATCGGCGCGCCGGCCCCGGTTGACGCTGTCCGGCGGGCTCCGTATTATCCCGCCTCCTTTCGCATCTCGGCCATCGAGATGCCGCCCGTGGGGCCATAGCTCAGCTGGGAGAGCGCTACAATGGCATTGTAGAGGTCGGCGGTTCGATCCCGCCTGGCTCCACCA
>JBMCWS010000114.1:0-6293 GCA_048621375.1 Pseudomonadota bacterium
CGGCCAGACTGTGCGGCACCGGCCCTCGGGCCGGGAGCCCTTCACGCTGCAGATCGGCGACCCCAACCGGATCGTCGAGATCTGCGGCATCACCACCGTCGCCGATTTCCGCCGCCGCGACCTGGCCGCCGGCGGCCAGGGGGCGCCCCTGGTGCCCCTGTTCCACGCCGCCCTGTTCCGTACCACCAGCGAGAATCGGGCCGTGCTCAACCTGGGGGGCATCGGCAACTTCACGTTTCTGCCAGCCGCCGCGTCGGCGCCAGTCACCGGATTCGACACCGGCCCCGGCAACGCGCTGATGGATGATTGGACCCTGCAGAAACGTCAGGAGCCCTACGACCCCCAAGGCGAATGGGCGGCGTCGGGCGAGGTCGACGAGACCCTGCTGGCCCGGCTGCTCTCCGACCCGTATCTCTCCACGCCGCCGCCCAAAAGCACCGGGCGCGAGCACTTCAACCTGAGCTGGCTCAACGAGCAGCTCGACCGCCACCTCCAGGGACGCCCGGTAGCAGAGCAGGACGTCCAGGCCACGCTGTGCGCGTTCACCGCGGAAACCGTGGCCCGGGCCCTCGAATCCTGGGGCGGCGCGGTCGACCGGATGGTGGTGTGCGGGGGCGGGCGTCACAACCGCGCGCTGCTCGCGGCCATTGCCGCCCGCGTCGACTGCCCGGTGGAGACCAGCGAGGATCACGGCGTGGACGGAGACAGCATCGAGGCCGCGGCCTTCGCCTGGCTGGCGCATCAGACGCTGAACGGCCAGCCCGGCAACGAACCGACCGTGACCGGCGCCCGGGGGCCCAGGGTGCTCGGCGCGGTGTACTACCGCGGGTGACGCCGGGGCGTGCTCAGATGGCGAAGGAGTTGCCGCAACCGCAGGTGGCGGTGGCATTCGGGTTCGCCACCACGAACTGCGCTCCCTGCAGGTCCTCCTGATAGTCCACCTCGGAGCCGGTGAGGTACTGATAGCTCAGCGGATCCACCACCATGGTGACGCCGTCGCGCTCGACCACCGCATCGTCCTCAGCCACCTCTTCGTCGAACGTGAACCCGTACGAAAAGCCGCTGCACCCCCCGCCCGTGATGAACACGCGCAGTTTCAGCCCCGGGTTGCCTTCCATGCTCATGAGCCCTCGGACCTTCTCGGCGGCCCGGTCGGAGAGAACGATCTGGGTTTCCATGACTCCTTCGACGGTCGCTCGGATGATGAAGTTCACACCGCCGACGATCGGCTGCGGTGAGCCGTGCTTGTTAGCAGACGCCCCGCGTCGCCGTCAACCGCGCTCCACCGCGGCGATGTCCCGGGACGCGTCCCCGTCCGCGCTGCCCCCTTCCGGGAAGGGATGCACGTTCGCGGCCTCGGCCGCCCCCTCGTGCAGTAGCTGCCCGTCCACCACGGCCCCGAGCTGCATCTCGATCAACCGGTAGTAGACGTTGCCGGCCACCCGGGCCTGTGAGGCCAGCTCCACCCGGGCGCCCGCGTAGACGTCGCCTTCCACACGGCCGTTGACGACGACGTTGGGAACCCGGATCTCCCCGGTCACCGAACCGGCCTCGCTGACGATGACCGTCGCCCCGTCGCCGCTGGCGACGATGTTGCCGTTCACGTGGCCATTCACGTAGAGCTGGTCACTGAAGCGTATGTCGCCTACCACCTCGGTGTTCGCCGCCACCAGGGTCACGCCTTTGTCGAGCTTGAGTTTCGCCACGCCTGCCCCCATCACCCATTCACTGACTCAAGCATAGCGCTCGCGGCTCAACCTGCCTGGACGAGCCACTCGAAGCTACGCTGCGTCTGCTCCGCGCTCCCCCCGGTCGGCGTCGCCGTGATCCGCACAGAGCGGGGCCGGAAATCCTCCGGCAGGGTCAGCCGGCCGGAGAGATCCTGGAAGTAGCGGAACCGGAACTCCAGAGGATACGGCGCCTCGGCAGTGAGTTCCGTGAGCGGGAGCACTTCTTCGACACCAGTGTCGCCGGACATGTCGATACCGCGGACCTCCACCTCCACGCCGCCCTTCACCCAGCCGCGGCGCTCGGCCACCTGGGTCAGCAGGATCTGGTAGGCGAACTGGCCGTCCTCCGGGCCCGGGGTCAGCTCGAACTCGGCGATCTGCAGGCCCTGCTCCACCTGCGAGGGCGCCATCAGGCTCTTGTAGAAGACCACTTCCTCCTCGAGCCCCGCCAGCCGGTCGCGCAACCGGGTGATGGTCCGGCGCAGGGACTGCGCCGCCTGCTCCTGGACCGAGCGCGCCAGCCGGACATCGGCGAGCTCGCCATTCAGCGCGTTGATCTGGCGCTGATTGGCCCGGTCCCGAGCCTCCAGAGAGGTGAGGTAGCTGCGGTCGAGACCGTGCACGCCCGCACCAAGCCAGTAACCGAACAGGACCGCGCCGAGGACGACCCCGCCGAGCAGGGTGAGCATGAACGCCCGCCGCCACGGCCGATGCTCCACGACCTTGTACTGCGGGTCGCGCCGGCGCCGGGTGCGGAGTTTCTGCCACAGCATCCCGCAAGCATATACTAGAGGGCATTGGTCACGAGAGCCCGAGGAACGACGCATCGCCCGCCTCGACCGCGCAAATCCCGCCCGCAGCCGCATCATGGAGCGCTTCCGTCACCGCCTCGCCAGCGCCGAGGCGTTGCCGGAGCTGGTCCTGCTGGCGCTGATCACCGGCTTCGTCACCGGGCTGGTGAGCCTGGCGTTCCGCGGCGCCATCGTGCTCGTGTCGAGTCAGTACCTGCCCGGCGGCGATCCCGAGGGGTTCGAGGGACTTGCCATCGCCGAACGGCTGCTGCTGCCGATCGGCGGCGCCGTCGTCCTCGGCGCCCTGTTCACCCGGCTGCCCCCGGAGACCCTGCGCTTCGGCGTCTCGCGGGTGATGGAGCGGCTCACCCGGCATCAGGGCTACATGTCCCTGCGCACCGCCCTGGTGCAGTTCTTCGGCGGCATCATCGCTCTCGCCACCGGCATGTCCGGGGGCCGGGAAGGTCCCGCCATCCACCTGGGCGCCGCCAGCGCCAGCCTCATGGGCCAGGCCATCGAGCTGCCCAACAACACCATCCGCACCCTGGTGGCCTGCGGCAGCGCGGCCGCCATCGCCGGATCCTTCAACACCCCCATGGCCGGCGTCATCTTCGCCATGGAAGTGGTGATGATGGAATACACCATCGGCTCGTTCATCCCGGTGATCGTGGCCGCCGTGGTCGCCACCCTGCTCACCCACTACTTCGTGGGCTCCGCCGCCGCGTTCGAGGTCGCGCCGCTGCACCTGAACTCGCTGCTGGAGATTCCCTACATTGTGCTCTGCGGCGTCGTGGTGGGGCTGTTCGCCGCCGCCCATGCGCGGCTCGTGCAGCTGTTCGCGCGCTGGCAGCGCTGGCCCTTCTGGTTCCGGGCCCTCACGGCGGCGGCCTTGACGTCGGCCGCGGCGGTCGGGGCGCCCGAGGTCATGGGCGTGGGCTACGACACCGTCGATGCCGCCATGGCCGGCGATCTCGCGCTGGCCACCCTGCTGGCCGTGGTGGTGCTGAAGGCGGCGAGCAGCGCCGCTGCGGTGGGGCTGGGGATGCCCGTGGGCCTGATCGGCCCTACCTTCGTGGTGGGGGCAGCCCTCGGCGGCGCCCTGGGGCTGGTGGGGGCCGAGCTGCAGCCCGGCGAGACCGCCAGCACCGGCTTCTACGTCATGCTCGGGATGGCCGGCATGATGGCCGCCGTGCTGCAGGCGCCCCTGGCAGCGCTGGTGGCCGTGCTCGAGCTCACCTCCAACGTCAACGTGATCCTTCCGGCGATGCTCATCATCGTCGTGGCCACCATGATCCCGGCGGTGCCGTTCCGTCAGAAGCCGGTCTTCCTCTCGACCCTGGAAACCCTGGGGCTACAATACCCGCCGAGCCCCGTCACGCTGCACCTGCAGCGCGCGGGCGTGGCGTCGATCATGAGCCGCAGCTTCGCCCGGCTGCCCGTGGAATGTACCGTCGACCAGGCGCGCGAGGCGCTGGCCAGGCGGCCGCGCTTCATCGTCGTGGAGCTGGCGTCGGGACAGGCGCGCAGCGTGATGAACGCCGCCGACCTGCGCGCCTACCTGGCGGAATCCGCCGCGTCGGGCGACGACAAGGTGGCGCTGCTGCGGATTCCGGCCAAACGCCGCGACGCAGCCGACATCGACTACCGCGCCACCATCGAGGAGGCGCAGATCGCCTTGCGGGCGCCGGGTGTGGAAGCGCTCTGCGTGCGCCGCACCTCGGCGCCCATGATCGCGCCGATCCGGGGCGTGATCGCTCAGGAAGACATCGACAACTATCGGGAAACCGCTCTATGAGCACCGGATACCTGTGGCTCAAGGCACTGCACATCGTCGGCGTGGTGACCTGGTTCGCCGGGCTGTTCTATCTGCCGCGGCTGTTCGTCTACCACGTGGGCGCCGAGGACGCGGTGAGCCGGGCCCGGTTCGAGGTCATGGAAGAGAAGCTCTACCGCATCATCATGCGGCCCTCCATGCTGATCACCCTGATCTTCGGGATCTGGATGCTCGTGCTGGGCTGGTCGGCCTTCGCGGCGAGCGGCTGGCTGTGGGTGAAACTGGCCGGAGTGGTGGCACTGCTCGGCTATCACCATTATTGTGGCCGCCTGATCCGCGCCCTGGCGAAGGACGAGCAGCCCCATAGCGAGCGTTTCCTGCGTATCTTCAACGAAGCGCCGGCGCTGTTGCTCGTCACCATCGTCATTCTGGTGGTCGTCAAACCGTTTTGAGAGCTCGCATGCAACGCATTAAATCAGCACAACTCACCGAGCGTGCCGCACGCACCACACCCGGCGGCGTCAACTCGCCGGTCCGCGCCTTCAAGGGCGTGGGCGGGCACCCCGTGTTCTTCGAGGACGGCCGCGGCGCCTGGCTCACCGACGTGGACGGCAACCGCTACATCGACTACGTCGGCTCCTGGGGGCCCATGATCCTGGGCCACGGTCACCCGGACGTGGTGGACGCGGTGAAGGCGCAGGCCGACAAAGGGCTCGGCTTCGGCGCGCCCACGGAGCTCGAGATCGAGCTGGCCGAGCAGGTCGTGGACATGGTGCCGAGCATCGACCGTTTGCGCCTGGTGAACTCCGGCACCGAAGCCACCATGTCCGCGGTCCGGCTGGCGCGCGCGTTCACCGGCCGGGACCTGATCGTCAAGTTCGATGGCTGCTACCACGGCCATTCCGACGCCCTGCTGGTGAAGGCCGGCTCCGGGGTGCTCACCCTGGGGATCCCCAACTCACCGGGGGTACCGGAATCGGTGGCGGCGCAGACGCTCACCGTCCCGTTCAACCGCCTGGAGCCGTTGGCCGACGCCTTCACCCGGTACGGCGACCGGATCGCCGCCGTGATCCTCGAGCCCGTGGCCGGCAACATGGGCTGCATCCCGCCGGAGGCCGGTTTTCTCGAAGGCGTCCGCGAGTTGACCTCGAAGCACGGCTCGGTGCTGGTCTTCGACGAGGTGATGACCGGATTCCGGGTCGCCCGCGGCGGCGCCCAGGCGCGCTACGGGGTGACGCCGGACATCACCGCGCTCGGCAAGATCATCGGCGGCGGCCTGCCGGTGGGCGCCTTCGGCGGGCGCGCGGACATCATGGCTCAGGTGGCCCCGGAAGGCGGGGTCTACCAGGCCGGCACGCTGGCCGGCAACCCGCTGGCCACGGCGGCCGGGCTCGCCACCCTGCGAGCCCTCGACGACACCGTCTACGACCGCATCGGCGCGGCCACCGAACGGCTCGGCGCCGCCCTCGAGGAAGCCGCGGCCCGCCACGGCGTCACCGTCACCGTGAACCGGGTGTGCGGGATGTTCACCGCCTTCTTCACCGCCGGCCCGGTCACGGAGTTCGATCACGTGGCGAACGGCGACCTGGCCGCGTTCAACCGCTTCTTCCACGCCATGCTGGACGAGGGAATCTATCTGGCGCCTTCGGCGTTCGAGGCGGGGTTCGTCTCCGCCGCCCATGACGACGCCGTGCTGGACGCCACCATCGAGGCGGCGGAACGAGCCTTTGCCGCGCTCAAGGACTGAAACCGGAGGAGAAAACGCATGTATGACGTCTATGGACTGGGGAACGCCCTGGTGGACATGGAATATCGGGTCGACGACAGCTTCCTCAAGCAGCACGACATTCCCAAGGGCCACATGACCCTGATGGACGAGGAACGTCTGAACGCCCTGACCGAGGCGCTGTCGGGCTACACGCCGGAGCGCATGAGCGGCGGGTCCGCGGCCAACACCATCATCGCGGTGCAGGGCTTCGGCGGCCGCACCTTCTACTC
>JBMCWS010000115.1:0-6060 GCA_048621375.1 Pseudomonadota bacterium
GCCCGGCGGCGCCGCGGTGGCCGATGACCACCGGTGTGTCGTCGAAGCTCATGGCGTCGTGTCGGTCATGGTCGTCCCTCTCTCCGCGTTTGTACCGTCGAACCCGTTAACAGACTACAATGCCACCCGATGAGCTATCAGGTTCTGGCCCGGAAACTGCGGCCCGCCACCTTCGAGGCCCTGGTGGGGCAGGAGCACGTCGTCCGCGCCCTGCGACACGCGCTGGACAACGATCGCCTGCACCACGCGTATCTGTTCACCGGCACGCGCGGTGTGGGCAAGACTACCATCGCCCGGGTGCTCGCCAAGTGTCTGAATTGCGAGCAGGGGGTTTCCTCCGCGCCGTGCGGGGAGTGCTCCCGGTGCCGGGAGGTGGCGGAGAACCGGTTCGTGGATCTCATCGAGGTGGACGCGGCGTCCCGGACCAAGGTGGACGATACCCGCGAGCTGCTCGAGAACGCCCAGTACCTGCCCACACGCGGGCGCTACAAGGTGTATCTGGTGGACGAGGTGCACATGCTGTCGGCGTCCAGTTTCAACGCCCTGTTGAAGACGCTGGAAGAGCCGCCGGAGCACGTGAAGTTCCTGCTGGCCACCACCGATCCCAAGAAAGTGCCGGTGACGGTGCTTTCCCGGTGCCTGCAGTTCCAGCTCAAGAACATCCCGGCGGAGCGGGTGGCGCAGTATCTGGCCGAAGCGCTGGAGCAGGAGGGCGTGGCATTCGAGGCGGCGGCGCTCGACACCATCGCCGGCGCGGCACGGGGCAGCATGCGCGATGCCCTCTCCATAGCGGATCAGGCCATTGCCTACGGCCAGGGTGCGATCGCGGCGAACGACGTGACGCAGATGCTCGGGCTCGTGGGGCGCGATCAGGTGACCGCGCTCCTCGCCGCCATCGAGCAGCAGGACGCGGCCCGGGTGCTCGAGGTGACCGGCGAGCTCGCCGAGCAGGCGGTGGATTTCGAGGACCTGCTGGCGGAGCTGATCAGCGCCTTCCACCGCATGGCCGTGGACCAGGCGCTCGGCGAAGCGGCGCGCTTCGCACCCGAGGTGGTGCAGCTCTACTATCAGATCGCGCTGATGGGCTACCGCGATTTGCAGATCGCGCCGGACCCGCGTTGCGGCCTGGAAATGACGCTGTTGCGGATGCTCGCCTTCGCGCCGGACGAGGCGCAGGCCCAGGCCGTTCCGCCGGCAACCCCGGAAGCGGCGCCGACCCCGCCGGCGGGCAGTGCCGGCAACGACGTACCCGCGGCCGCCACCGGTGCCGTGCCCTGGCACGAGCAGGTGGCGGGGCTCGAGCTGTCCGGCGTCGCGCGCATGGTCGCCGAGCACGCCGAGCTCGTGGAAGCCGGCGACGAGGTGTACCGCCTGCGCCTGGACGACGGGCACGACACCCTGCTGTCCGACTCCGCGGTAGCCGCCATCGAACGGGCCCTGGCCGCCTGCGGTCACGATGTCCGGGTGGAAGTGGAGGTCGGGCCGATATCCGGAGAAACACCCGCTCAGCGGTTCGAGCGGGAGCGCACCGACCGCCAGCAGGCGGCGGAGCGCTCCCTCGCCACCGACAGCACGGTGAAGAGCCTGCTGAGCGAGTTCGACGGGCGCATCGACGGCGTCCGCCCCATCGAGTGACGTACCGCGGAGCAAACCCGCAATCAGCTATCCGAGGTGAGATATGAAAGGGCTCGGCGACTTCATGAAGCAGGCTCAGGCCATGCAGGAGCAGATGCAGCAGGCCCAGGAAGAGATCGCCGCCATGGAAGTGGACGGCGAGAGCGGCGCCGGTCTGGTGAAGGTGACCATGAACGGTCGCCACGAGGTGCGCCGCGTGAGCATCGATTCGAGCCTCCTCGGCGAGGACAAGGAAGTGCTCGAGGACCTGGTGGCTGCGGCGTGCAACGACGCGGTCCACAAGGTGTCGGAGCAGCAGCAGGAGAAGATGGCTGGCATGGCCTCGAACCTCGGGCTGCCGCTGGACAAAATGCCGTTCTCGTTTCGATGAGCATGAGCCCATTGATCGAGCGCCTGGTGGAAGCCTTCCAGGTGCTTCCCGGCGTGGGCCCGAAAGGCGCCCAGCGCATGGTCCTGTATCTGTTGCAGCGCAACCGGACCGGCGGCCGTCATCTGGCGGAAGTGCTGCTCGAGGCGGTGGAGCAGGTGGGCATGTGCGAAACCTGCCGCAACCTCTCGGAGCAGCCGCGGTGTCGAATCTGCGAGGACGAGCGACGGGACGACGCGGTGCTCTGCGTGGTGGAGTCGCCCGCCGACATACTGGCCATCGAGCAGGCCGGCGGCTACCGGGGCCGTTATTTCGTGCTCCACGGGCACCTCTCGCCCATCGACGGGATCGGGCCCGAGGAGCTGGGGCTGGAGCTGCTGGAACAACGGGTGCGGGCGCTGGCTCCCAAGGAGATCATCCTCGCCACCAATCCCACCGTGGAGGGCGAGGCCACCGCCCACTACATCAGCGAGTTGCTCGAGGAGCAGGTGGCCAACGTCACCCGGATCGCCCACGGCGTGCCCCTGGGCGGGGAGCTCGAATACATCGACGGAGGTACCCTGGTACATGCCCTGCAAGGCCGACGACGCATCCGTTAGCTGGATCACATCCGATGCCGCGCTCGCCGAGGCGGTGTCGCACTGGCGGGGCGCGATCGGGCTCGACACCGAGTTTCAGCGCACGGATACCTTCTTTCCGCGTCCGGGGCTCTACCAGGTGGCGAGCGGCACCGACCTTTACCTGGTGGACCCGCTCGAGGTATCGGATTTCGCCCCCCTGCTCGAGCTGCTCGAGGATCCCCGGGTGACCAAGATCATGCACGCCTGCTCCGAGGACCTCGAGCTGCTGCGCCATCATTTCGGCGCGGTGCCGAGGGGGCTGTTCGACACCCAGCTCGCCAATGCCTTCCTCACGCCCGATTACAGCGTCAGCTTCACGCGCCTGGTCAACGACCGGCTGGGCATCGCCCTGGATCAGCACGAGACCCGATCCGACTGGCTGGCGCGGCCGCTCACGGCGGAGCAGGTGCGCTACGCGTGCGAGGACGTCTACTACCTGCCGCATCTGCACGAGGTGCTCCACCAGGCGCTGGAGGCGGCGGGACGTCTGGCGTGGTTTCGCGAGGAGATGGACCTTCGGGGGCGTTTCGAGCTTGGCGATCCGGACGTCTACTACCGGTCGATGAAGAAGGCCTGGCGCCTGGCGGGGCCGGCACGGGCGCGCCTGCAGCAGCTCGCCGCCTGGCGCGAGCGTCAGGCCATGGCGGAGGACCGCCCGCGAAACCGCATCGTCAGGGACGAGCATCTGCTGACCCTCGCGGAAGCGGCCGAAGTGGACGATCGAGCCGTTCGCGAGCTGTTGCCGGCCGGGGTCGCGCGCCGCTACGGCGACGATCTGCTGCGGGCGCACCGCGTGGGGGCGGAGGCAGAGCATCCGGAGGCCGCGCTGGCGCCGCTCAAGGCCGCCGAGAACGCGCTGGTGCGCGAGCTGCGCGAGGTGGCGAAGGCCCGCGCCGAGGCCCTGGGCATGGCGCCGGAGCTGCTCGCCCGCAAACGCGAGGTGGAAACCTGTGTGCGCTTCTTCGCCGCAACGGGGCGGTTGTCGGATGCCTATTCCGGCTGGCGCGAGCCGTTGGTCGGCGAGGCATTTCGAGCCGTGCTGGAGCGGCAGTCGTGAGCGGCTCCGCGGCCCATCGCGAGGTGCGGGTCTACCGCAGCAGTCGCCGCGGCGAGATGTATCTGTTCGTGGACGCCGGCGAGGATCTCGACCGGGTGCCGCAGCCGTTGCTCGAGCATTTCGGCCGCCCGGTGGAGGCGCTGTCGTTGACCCTGACCCGCGAGCGTCGGCTGGCGCGTGCGGACGCGGCGGACGTCCTCGCTGCAATCGAGGCGGACGGCTACTATCTGCAGATGCCGCCACCGGAGCCCGGGAGGTCGACATGAGCTTCTGGCGCGAGAAAGACCTGACCGAGTTCACCGAAGCGGAGTGGGAGTCGTTGTGCGACGGCTGCGCCCGTTGCTGTCTCGTGAAGCTGGAGGACGAGGACACCGGCGAAGTGCACTACACCTCGCTGGCGTGCGACCTCCTGGACCTCGATGCCTGTCGCTGCACCCGCTATCCGCAACGCCACGAGCTGGTGCCCGATTGCATCGAGTTCCATGCCGATCTGGCTGCGACGCTGAGCTGGCTACCGGATACCTGCGCTTATCGGCTGTTGGCCGAGGGGCTCGAGCTGCCGGAATGGCATCCCCTGGTCACCGGCCGCGCGGAGAGCGTCCACGAGGCCGGCATCTCCGTGCGCGGCCGGGTGCGCCACGCCGCCGACGTGCCGGAGGCTGCGCACGCAAACCACGTCATTCGCTGGGTGGAGATGTGATGACTCCCTACGAATGGGCCTGGCTGGCGGTGGCGGTCTCGGGGCCGCTGGCGCTGCTGGCGCTCGGCCGCGCCACTCGCGGCTGGTTGCCGCGGCTGCGGCCGGTCGTCGGCTGGCTGCTGCTGGTCTGGCTGCTGCTGCCCGCGCCCGTGCCCGGCTACCCCGGCCACTATGCCCCTGCGTTTCTGGTGTTCACCTTCGAGTCCCTGTTTCAGAATCCGGGTCGGCCCGATGACGCCGCGGCCATCCTGCTCGCCGGCACCGCCGCTGCGCTGGCGCTGGCGCTGCTGGCCGGTATCGTGCGCCGGCGTCGCAACGCACGCCGGCCCGCCGGGCGCTGACGCCCCGAAACCGCCCGGTGGGTCTACGCTTAATCGAGAGATGGCAGCGTGGACGACCATGATGAGAGGCTCCGGAAGGCGCCGGGCGGGCGTCGGATGTCTGCTCTGGCTGATGACCCTGGGCGCGGGGCCGACGCTGGCGAGCGACGTGCGCATCCTGGTGGACGTCTCCGTAGCGAGCGCCGAGGCGAGTGCCGAGCGGAACGACGCCCTGTCGATGCTGTTCCGGCTGCTGCCGGAGTCCGGGCGCGCCGGGGTCTGGAGCTACGCCGACCGCGTGGAAACCCTGGTCGAGCACGGGCCCAGCGATGGCCTGTGGCAGGAGACGGCTGCCCTACGGATGCGCGATGCCGGCTCGGGCGCCCGGCGTGCCGACCTGCTCGCGGCCCTGGAGCGCGCCACCCGGGACCGAGCGGCACACGACGCTGCGCCGGTGCACGTGCTGGTGGTGACCCACAGTGGGCTCGATGCGGGGGACGCCGCGGCGGACCGGACGGCGCGGGAGCGATTGCTGACGGAGCTGCTGCCGGAGCTCGAACGGGCGGGCTTCGCGATACACACGCTGGCGCTCTCGACAAGGGCGGACGTGAACCTGCTGGCGCAGATCTCCGCGAGGACGGGTGGGTATCACGGCCGACTACACGACGCGGCCGGGCTGCCCGACGAGCTGGTGGATCTCCTCGGGCGCCTCGGGCCGGCGGGACGGCTGCCGGTCGCCGAGGACGGCACGTTCCGGGTACCGCCGGGAGCAAAGGAGCTGACGGTGGTGAATCGCCACGGGCAGGTGGGTGGGGCCGCCGTGCTGGTGGGTCCGGGCGGGGAGCGGTTCCGCCGGACCACGCCGCGCCGGCGGGTGCGCTGGCACCTCGGCGAGGATCACGAGCTGATCACGCTCCCGGAGCCGGCACCGGGCCAGTGGCGGCTCGAGGAGGGGACCGACGGGGTGGAGGTCGTCGCCTACGGCGACCTCGAGCTCACCGTGCCGGATCTGCCCGGCACGCTCTTTCCCGGTGACCTGAGGTCGTTCGAGTTACGGGTGGCGAGCTCGGGGCAGCCGGTACGCGACCGGGATTTCCTCGATCTGCTCGAAGTGCGCGCCCGGCTGCACGGCCCGGAAGGCGAGGTGCCGCTGGTGGTCGAACCGGCGGATGAGCCGGGCCGGTACCGGGTGCACCTGCTCGAGCTGCATCAGCGGGGGCGCTACCGGGTGGAGGCGCGGTTGTGGGGACCGACGTTCGAGCACGTCGGCGAATGGCCGGTGACGGTGGAGGATCCGTTGCACGTGCAGCTCCGGCCGTCGGAGCAGGAAGTTGCGGAGATACTGAAAGTCCCACCCGGCG
>JBMCWS010000116.1:0-5624 GCA_048621375.1 Pseudomonadota bacterium
CTCCTGTGCCGTGATCGGGCTGCCGCACCCGGACCTCGGACAGGCGGTTCATGCCATCGTCGATGCCCCCGCTGGCAATGTGACCGAAGCCGACCTGCTGGCGCACCTCGAGGCGCGCCTGGTGCGTTACAAGATCCCCCGTTCCATCGAGCTCGTCGACGAGCCCCTGCGAGACGACGCCGGAAAGGTGCGGCGCAAGGCGCTACGAGAGGAACGCATGGCGCCCGCGGACACCGCATGATGCAATAATTACAAGCTCGGGCACGGGCGGCCCCCGTCGGTGGCATGAGCGTTGCTTCGCTCTGGCGCATTCGAGACGGCAGGCATCTCGGGGACAGTATCACGTCGGAGCCAACGCGACACGACAAGCCCGTGGTGATGATCACGGGCGCCAGCGGATTCCTGGGCCGGGAGCTGGCGCAGCGGCTGCAGCAGGACTTCCGGATCGTCCGCCTCGACCTGCGCGAAGACGAGCTGGGCACGCTGCCGTGCGACCTCACCGACCCGGGATCGGTGGCGACGGCACTCGATCGGGTGCGCCGGGAGTACGGCGACGCGCTCGCGGCGGTGGTGCACCTCGCCGCTTACTACGCCTTCTCCGACGAGCCCCACCCGCTCTACCGGAAGCTCAACGTCGATGGCACCCGGAACCTGCTGCTCGCGCTGCAGGAACGCTTCCGGGTGGAGCGGTTCGTCTACGCCAGCACCATGCTCGTGCATGCGCCTACCGCACCCGGCGTTCCCGTGGACGAGTCGTCCCCCATCAACCCCACCTGGGCATATCCGCAATCCAAGTGGCAAGCGGAACAGGCGATCCGCGCGGCGCGCGGCCACATCCCGGTGGCCGTGCTGCGCCTGGCGGGGGCGTACACCGACGACTGCGGCTCGCCGACGCTGTCGCACCAGATCCAGCGCATCTACGAGCACACGCCGACGGCGCACCTCTACGCCGGCGCGCTGGACCGCGGTCAGGCGTTTCTCTACATGGACGACCTGATCCTCGCCTTCGAGAAGACCATTGCCCGCCGCGCCCAGCTGCCGGACGACTTTTGCGCCCTGATCGGCGAGCCAGGGGTCATGACCTACCGGGCGCTGCAGAACCTGATCTCACGCTGCCTCGGCCACGAGAGCTGGCAGACGTACCGCACGCCGGGGCCGCTGGCGCGGCTGGGGGCCCGCATGAACGTGTGGCTCGAGAAGGTGATTCCGGATTCCATAGACAAGGGTGCCGAGCCGTTCATTCAGCCCTTCATGATCGACCGGGCCAACGACCATTTCGAGCTGGACATCGGCCACGCCCGCAAACACCTCGGCTGGGAGCCGGCGCACCGGCTGCGCGACCACGTCCCCGTGATGATCGAGCGCCTCAAGGCCGATCCCCAGCGCTTCTACCGGGCCAACGCTCTGGTGTCGCCGGTATGGCTCGACGAGCTCGAGGAGCGCGCAGATGATCCTGCCGGGCAACTCGCCCGGCTGCGCCAGCAACACGAGGAGCTGCATTTCCAGAATCGCTGGAGCCACCTGGCCAACGTCGCGCTCGGGGCGTGGCTGGTCCTCGACGGCTTTGCCTGGGGAGGCGAAGGCTCCGCCCTGGTCGTCAGCAACGCCGTCAGCGGGGCCACCGTGGTCCTGCTCGCCGTTCTCAGTCACGTCCACGGCGCCGCGAGCCTGCGCTGGGCCACCGCGTTGGTGGGCCTGTGGATCGCCTTCGCACCGCTGGTGTTTCTCGCCGAGACGCCCGCCGCCTACCTGGCCGGCACCCTGCTCGGCGGGCTGATCATGATCTTCTCCGTCGCCCTGCCGCCGGAACCGGGTGTGGGGGTCAACGCCGCGCTCGAGCAGCGGGACGTGCCGAGCGGCTGGAGCTACAACCCCTCCACGTGGCCCCAACGCGCCGGTATCGTGGCCCTCGCATTCGTCGGGCTGCTCATATCCCGATATCTCGGCGCCTATCAGCTCGACCACACCACCAGCGCGTGGGATCCCTTTTTCGGCAGCGGCACCGAGGAGATCATCACGTCACGCATCTCCGAGGCGTGGCCCGTACCCGACGCCGCCCTGGGCGGCTTCGTCTACCTGCTGGAAATCGTCACGGGTATCACCGGCGGCCGGGCGCGCTGGCGCACCATGCCGTGGCTGGTGCTCACCTTCGGCATCCTGATCGTGCCGCTGGGCGCCGTGAGCATCTACTTCATCATCATCCAACCGGTGTTGCTGGGCACCTGGTGCACCCTGTGCATGGCGGCCGCCGTGGCCATGACCGCGCAGATCCCTCTGACCCTGGACGAGCTGGGCGCGACCCTGCAGTTCCTCGACGAGCGGCGGCGTGCCGGGCGTCCGCTGCTGTGGGTGCTGTTCCGGGGCGACGACGCCGGCGGCCGGGCGGCCCTGCCGCCACTGCGCAAACCGTCTCCCCGCGGGCGGGGCCTCAGCCTGCCGTGGACGCTCCTTGCCTCCATCCTCATCGGTTGCGTGCTCATCGGGGTCCGACTGGTGGCGGGTGACACGCCGCTGGCCAATGCCAATCACGTGATCGGCGCCCTGGTATTCACCGTGGCCGCCGCCAGCCTCTCGGAGCTGGGACGGCCTCTGCGCCTCGTCAACGTGATTCTCGCCGTGGCGCTGCTGGGCGCGCCTTTCCTGTTCACCGACGTCTCGCTCGCGGTAGCCGCCCTGGATCTGCTCGCCGGCGTTTCCCTGCTGGGCCTCGCGCTGCCGCGGGGCCGGATCCGAAACCGGTACGGCCCATGGGAACGCTACCTGGTATGAGCGGTGCTGGGTCAGGCGCCCTCGGAGTGGGATCCGCCGGGCTCGCCGGCGTAGCGGTTCAGCCGGTTGTAGAGGGTCTTCAGGCTGATGCCGAGCACCTCCGCGGTTCGCTTCTTGTCGCCGCGGTTGGCATCGAGGGTGGCGAAAATCAGGCGCCGCTCGGAATCGTCCAGGGAGGATCCGACCGACACCCGGAGATACTCCCCCTGTTCGATGCTCTGCTCGTGCAACGGCGGCAGCTCTTTCAAGCCGATCTCCGAGTCGGCGACGATGTACGCGCGCTCGATGACGCTCTTCAGCTCGCGTACGTTACCCGGCCACGAGTACTCCATGAGCGCAGCCTCCACCTCGTCGGTGAGCCGGACGTCGGTGTCGTTGTGCTCGTTGAGCTCGTGAAG
Organism: Pseudomonadota bacterium; assembly: GCA_048621375.1. GTDB lineage: Bacteria > Pseudomonadota > Gammaproteobacteria > Pseudomonadales > Azotimanducaceae > UBA7803. Next base: position 3,168 of record JBMCWS010000116.1, read on the forward strand.
AAAGATCCTGGCAAGGCCCGTGACGTCCTGGCCCCGCTCCTTGAGCGGCGGGAGCCACAGGGAGAACTGCGCGATCCGGTAGTAGAGATCGTGGCGCAGGGTGCCGCTGTCGACGGTCTCCGCCGGGTCCCGGTTCGACGCGGCCACGACCCGCACCGACGCGTGCACGTCCTTTTCGCCGCCGACTCGCTGGAAGCACCCGGTCTCGAGCACGCGCAGCAGCTTCACCTGTGCCGACGCCGGCATCTCGGTGATCTCGTCGAGAAACAGCGTTCCGCCCGATGCCCGCTCGAACACGCCCCGGTGCATGCGCTCCGCCCCGCTGAAGCTGCCGCGCTCGTGCCCGAACAGCTCGCTCTCGATGAGCTCGGCGGGGATCGCGCCGCAATTGATGGCGAGAAACGGACCCTCAGCCACCCCCGAGGCCATGTGCAGGGTCTGCGCCACGAGTTCCTTGCCGGTGCCGCTCTCCCCGCTCACCAGCACCGACGCCTGGGTCGGCGCCACCTTGCGGATCAGGCGATACAAGCGCTGCATGGAGCGGGCACTGCCGCGCAGCAGACCGCACTGCGCCAGGGGAGTGCCGCTGATGTCCGGGGGCCGGGTGCGCCGGGCCCGGGAAACCTCCGCGTGCACATCCTCGAGGATCTCGGCCACGAAATCCCGGTCGAGCGGACTGGACAGGAACAACGCGCCACTGCGACCGATGCGAGCGCGCAGCGCTTCGGAATGCTCGCGGCTACCGGTGACGATGATCTCGTTGGCCCGGCTCACCCGCTCCGAGGCCAGAAGCGTCATGATCGCGTCCGGATCGTCATCGCAGTCGGCAACCACCAGCGCGGGCTGGCCCTCGACTTCCTGCTCGAACGCGGCCAGCGAGCGCACCACCCGGCACGCGAACCCGGCACGCGCTGCCAGCTCAGTGACTTCCTCCGCACGCGTCGTATCCTGCAGGACCATGACTACGAGCGCGTCGTTCATCGACTCCTCCGACTCATGCTGAAGCGATCGGCCACAGCAATGCCAGGAAGGATTATCGACGCGCCGTGCGGCGCCCACATTGCCCTTCGGCAAGCGGGCGCCGTTCGCGGCTCAGCTTTGCTCGTAGAACATCGGGACCGCGGCCGCCGGTTCGTAGAGCTCGAACGCCAGGCTCTCCTCGATGTACAGGCGCACGCGCTCGGCGTCGTGGTTCAGATAACCGATGGAGAAGTCGGCGCCCAGACTGAGCTGGCAATCACCCCCGCGGAAGCTCACCACCATGCTGCCGTCCACCGCGGGTGCCCACACCAGCGGCCCGTCGATGAGCGAGCGCAGGTGATCCAGCACCGGGTATCCGGACTGGGTCGTGCTGGTCACCCCCTCGAAGCAGCGCGGACCCAGCGCCACCGCATACGGCCCCTGGATGCCCTTGAGTCTGAGCTTGGCCACCGCTTCCGCCACTTTGTCGGGAAACCGGACGTAATCGAACTCCTTCTCCATGAGCACGGAATCTTCGGCATTGCTCACGAGCCCGGGACTGTTGATCTCGGCGAAGCCGTGAAATATGAACGAATCCTCTGCGAGGGCCGCCTTCCGGGCGGCTTCCGCCACCGGCGCGAGATCCGGATCCGGCGCTCCCCGCGGGATCGCGTCCAACTCGGCGCGGGAAACCTCGAAAGGCACGCGCAGCTCGGTCATCGGCCGCGCCTGACGGATGCGCGTCTCTGTCCCGGAGACCAGTTGCCCGGTCGCGGGCCTGGCGCGCCCCAGGCTCACCGTGCTGGCCTCCCAGCCCAGCGGACCCGCCACGTCCACGAGCTTGCGGCCCGCAAGGGCCGTCGTGAGCATGAAGCGGGCCTCCTGCTCGATCTGCTCCCAGCCGGCCTCGGAGATAGGGGCAAGCTCTCTGTGAAGATGGTTCATCGTTCGCCTCCTTCTCCGTCGTCCAGCGGTTTCGACGTGGCCTTCAAGCGGCCGACTCCGAGCGAACCGTCGCCCGGCGTCCCTTCCCCGCCGCCGGTTTCGGCTTCGTGCGCCTCTTCCTGCTCCACCACCGACCCGGTGGAGAACAGGTACACGCGCAACTGCTCGTCGAACTTCGGATGATTGCGCCGCAGCCACTCGATCACCATCGCCGCGTGCTCGATCTCTTCGTCCCGGTTGTGGGCGAGGATCTCGCGCAGGGAGGTGTCCGAGGTGGCGTCCACCCGCTGCTGATACCAGTCCACCGCTTCGAGCTCTTCCATCAGCGACGAGAGCGCGCGATGAAAGTCGCGGCTGCGCTCGCTCAGCGAGTCCTGGGGTTCGTGATAACCGTTCGTCACGTTGATGTGATCCTCGTGTTCGTCCTACTCCATGGTGAAACCCACTTTCACCGTGATCTGCCAATGACCGATGGCGCCATCGTCGAGATGCCCGCGGATTTCCGAGATTTCGAACCACCGCATGTGGCGCAGCGTCTCGCCGGCCTTCGCG
>JBMCWS010000117.1:0-5622 GCA_048621375.1 Pseudomonadota bacterium
AGTCGTAGTGGGTGACTTGAAATGGTCGTCCGGAAGCCGGACAGGCAGGTCGAAGGCAGGCCAAAACGTAGATCGCCCGAGCATCATGCGCGCATGGCCCAGCGAACGCAAGCGAATTCGCACCGCTCATGCTGGCGCCGCGCCCGCCAGGGCGACCCCACCGACGGTGATCCGGTGCAGCAACCGGCGCTCGCCCGGATAATCGTTCAGCGCATAGTGCCAGGTGCACCGATTGTCCCAGAACGCCACGGAGCCCTCGCGCCAGCGGAACCGGCAGGTGTGCTCGGGACGCGCGGCATGACGATACAGATACTCGAGCAGGGGCCGGCTCTCCGCCACGGTCCAGCCTTCGAAGTGCACGGTGAACGCGGGATTGACGTAGAGCGCCTTGCGTCCGGATTCGGGATGGGTGATGACTGCGGGGTGCACGGCATCGCCGGTGAGATGCTCGTTTTTGAAGGTATCCGCGCGATCACTGCTCTGCTTGTAGGCGCCGGAAGCGCCGAAAACATGGCGCGAGGAATGCACCGCGCGCAATGATGCCAGGGTCCGCTTCAAGCCGGCGGACAAGGCATCGTAGGCCGCATACATGTTGGCGAACAGCGTGTCGCCGCCCTCCTCCGGCAACTCCCGCGCCACCAGGATGGAGCCCATGGCCGGGATCGGGTCATAGGAATGGTCGGTGTGCCACCCGCCGCCGATGTTGTCGGCCTGGTCCGGCTCTTTCCGGACCTCGGCGATCTCCGGGTGGCTCGGATCGGCGGGAAAGAACTTGTTGATGTCGATGGTCCCCCAGCGCCTGGCGAAGGCGATGTGATCCTCCGGTGACAGCGTCTGCTCGCGAAAGAAGATCACCCCATGCGCCAGGTACGCGTCGCGCACCGTCTGCCAGTCGGCTTCGGACAGGTTCGCCAGATCCACCCCCAGCACCTCGGCGCCGCAGCCGCCGCTCAGCTTGCGCACCTGTACCGAACCATTCGTGCTCATTCCGACCTCCGCGATTACCTGCTGTCACCGGCTCAGCATAAGGCTGCAGCCGGTGTGGTGCGAGTCGCGGCATTGGGCGGCAGCCGGCCGACGGCGGTATAGTGCGCGCCGGCGCCCATGTGGGCGCGCCACCGGTATCGACCCATGCCGCTCATGCAGATGCGGGAGGCCTGTCTGGAGCTCGGCCACCTCCCGCTGCTCGACCACGCCGAGCTCCAGATCGACCCCGGGGAACGTCTGTGCCTGGTGGGGCGCAACGGCACGGGCAAGTCCACCCTGCTGGACGTCCTGTACGGCCGCCGCAGCCTGGACAGCGGCCGGCTGTGGCACCGGGATGGTGTGCGCGTCGCCCGGCTCGCGCAGGAGGTCCCGGACGCGGAAGACCAGACCCTGTACGAGGTCGTCGCGGCCGGCCTCGGCGACCACGCGGAGCTGCTGGCCCGCTACCATGCGGCGAGCCGCGCCGTGGCGGAGGCCGGGGACGACGCTGCGGCCCTGGCAGAGCTCGGGCGCCTGCAGACGGCGGTGGAGCATGCCGGCGCCTGGGAGGGGTCCCAGCGGGTGGAAGCCACACTCAGCCGGCTGGCGCTGCCCGCGGACGCGCAGATGGCCACGTGCAGCGGCGGGATCAGACGCCGCGCCATGCTCGGCCAGGCCATGGTGTCCGCGCCGGATCTGTTGCTCCTCGACGAGCCCACCAACCACCTCGACATCGATGCCATCACCGCCCTCGAGGACGCCCTGCTCGCCTTCGAGGGCACCGTGGTGTTCGTAACCCACGACCGGGCCTTCATCGACCGCCTCGCCACGCGGATCGTCGAGCTCGACCGCGGCATTCTCCGCTCCTACCCCGGCAGCTACGCCGCCTACCTCGAGCGCAAGCGGCAGGAGCTCGAAGCCGAGGCCGAAGCGCAGCGAAAATTCGACAGGAAGCTGAGTCAGGAGGAGGCATGGATCCGCCAGGGCATCAAGGCCCGGCGCACCCGCAACGAAGGCCGGGTCCGTGATCTCGAGGCCATGCGCCGGCAGCGCGCCGAGCGGCGCAGCCGCCAGGGCGACGCCAGGATGCAGCTCGACAGCGGCCGGGCGTCGGGCAACATCGTCGTGGAGGCGGAGGATGCCGCCTTCGGCTACGACGGCGCGCCCGTCATCGAGGGCCTGTCCGTGCGCATCATGCGCGGCGACCGAATCGGCATCATCGGGCCAAACGGCAGCGGCAAGACCACCCTGCTCGCCCTGCTGCTCGGCGCGCTCACGCCCACCCGGGGCCGCGTGCGTCACGGCACGCAACTCGACATCGCCTATTTCGACCAGGAACGGGCTCAGCTCGAGGCGGAACGCACGGTGCGTGACAGCGTCGCCGACGGCGCCGACCACGTCACCGTCGGCGGCAGCAGCCGCCACGTGGTGGGCTACCTCGCGGACTTCCTGTTCCCGCCCGCGCGGGTGCACTCGCCGGTGAAATCCCTCTCCGGCGGCGAGCGCAATCGGCTGCTGCTCGCGAAGCTGTTCGCGCGCCCCGCCAATCTGCTGGTGCTGGACGAGCCCACCAACGATCTCGATGTCGAGACGCTGGAGCTGCTCGAGGAAGTGATCGGCGACTACGCCGGGACGTTGCTGCTGGTCAGCCACGACCGCAGCTTCCTCGACCGCACCGTCACCAGCCTGCTGGTGCTCTCCGGCGACGGCCGGGTCGAGGAGGTCGTGGGCGGCTACAGCGACTGGGTGCGTTACCGCGAGCAACGCGCGGCGAACGCCGCACCCGCCCGGCCCGTCGAGCGCGCCGCAGCCGAGGCGGGTGCGCACACGGAGCGCCCCGGTAAGCGCAAGCTCGGCTACAAGGAGCAGCGCGAGCTGGAAGCGCTGCCGGATTTGATCGAATCCCTGGAGGACGCGCTGGCAACGCTGCAGGCGAAAGCCTCGGAGCCCGGGTTCTACCGCCAGGACGACGCCGCCATCAGCGCCGCCATGAGCGAGATGGCGGACCTCGAGGCTCGCCTGGCGCAGGCCTACGAGCGCTGGGAAAGTCTCGAGGGCTGAATCACTCGACTGCCGGATCGTCCCGGCGGATGCGGATGTCGCGCTGGGGATACGGAATCCGGATGCCGTTCTCCTCGAGCTTCTCGACGATGCTGCTGTGCAGCTCGTGGATCAGCGGCATCATGTCGAGCATGTTCTCGATGAACACCCGCAGCTCGAAATCGAGGCTGCTGTCGCCGAAGCCGACGAAGAACACCGCGGGCGGCGGATCCGCCACCACCCGGGGATTCTCCTCGATGACCTCCGTCAGCGCCTGGTGGGTCGCGCCCACGTCGGAGCCGTACGCCACCCGTACGTGAATCACTACCCGGGTGATGGGATCGGTCAGGGTCCAGTTGGTGAGCTGACTGGTGATGAAGGTCTTGTTGGGAATGATCTGCTCTTTGCGGTCCCAGTCGGTGATGGTGGTGGCGCGGATGCGGATGCGCGTGACCGTGCCGGTGATCTCACCCACCGTCACCGTGTCGCCCACGCGGATGGGCCGCTCGAACAGGATCACCAGACCGGAGACGAAGTTGGCCACGATTTCCTGGAGCCCGAACCCCAGACCCACCCCCAGCGCCGCCACCAGCCACTGCAGCTTCGACCATTGCGCCCCCACGAAATTGAGCACGGCGATGCTCCCCACCAGGACGATCAGGTAGGTGATCACGGTCTTGATGGCATAGCCGGTGCCGGGCTGCAGGTGCATGCGGCTGAAAACGGCGACCTCGAGGGAGCCGGGGACGTTGCGGGCCGCGAAGTACGTGAGGAACGCGAGTGCCGCGGCCGCCAGGAGGCTCCCCAGGGTGATGCGCAAGTCGTCCCCGCCCTCCTCGCCCACCGTCCACAGCACCATGTCGTTCAGCACGTCCAGGGCCGGCAGCACGTCCGACCAGGCGGTCCACAGGATCGCCACCGCCGCCACCACCACCGCCATACGCACCAGGGCCCGGGCCTGCGCGTCCACGTCCTCGGGAGCCTGCTCGAGCTGCTGCAACTGGTCCGGCACGCCTTCCGCGGCATCGCCGGCGGCGCGCCGGGTGGAGAGCTGCGCCCACGCCTTGCGGCGCTTCGCCAGGGTCTGCCGTGCCGTCAGCCGCCGCTCGGTGACCGCCACGCCGCGCACGATCAGGTCGTAGAGCAGCACCGCCAGCACGACGATCCCCACGCTGGCGAACAACCGGGATTCGAGCTCCAGCGCCGAGTAGTGGTAACCGGCCCACGACAGTCCCAGCAGCAGCAACGGCGCCAGCACGCTCGCCGGATGCAGCAGATACCGGTTCGCCTTGCGCCAGCCGGACGCCGTATCCGACTCCCAGCTGTGCAGCACGCCCCGGCCGGGCCGGAGCACCCGGTACGCGAAAGCGGCCACGGCCACGGAAGCCACAGCCAGCGTGATGCGGCTCAGAGCGCTGGTCAGCGGGCCGTCACTGCGCGGGTCCACCAGCGAGGCCACCATGGCGGTGGGCACCAGCACCACGGCGAGCCAGGGCAGATTGCGGCGCAGCACACTGCAGGCGTACTCCGACCAGCCGAAATGCCGGCGCCCGAGGCCTTCCGGGTGACAGATGTGCCGCAGCACCTCGATGACGAACAGCAGTGCCGCCCCGGTCCACAAGCCGGAGGCGAGCACGGCGGAGAACCCCCCGCCGTCCTCGAGCACCAACGCGCCGCCGGCGAGCATCAGCGGCACCGGCAGCGCCAGGGCGAGAGAAATGACCAGGGCGATCCAGGTGTAGCGGGCGCGGTCCTGGACGAAGCTGCCGAGCTTCGCCGCCTGGTGCTCGAGGACCTGCCGCATGCGCTCGCGGGAACCGACGAGGAGCCCGACCAGGGTGACCACCACCAGACCACCCAGCAGCACCCGCGTCCACGACGACCGCACGGCCGCGGTCACGTCCGCCCAGCGCGCCGGCGCGGTCAGCCACGCCATCTCCTCGCCCACCACCGCCAGGGTTCCGACGGACACCGGCGGTGTGGTCGGGGTCCAGAACAGGTGGCTGTCGAGCAGCCGCTGCAGCTCGTCGGTGCGCTCCATCAACCGCGAGGCTGCGCTGCGTACGCGGGTCAGCATCTCGACGTAGCGGTCGTAGTTGGTGGACGCCATGCGCAGCAACCGCGCCCGCTCCGCCTGCAGATCCTGCATCAGTGGGGTATCCGCCCCCGCACGCTCGGCCGGCGAGAGCCGCAGCTCGCCGAGCCGGATACTTTCGAGCCGCGCTCGCGTGACCTCCTCGTCCAGCGCGCTCAACTGCACCGCCATGCGCCGATCCCGGGCGAGCTGCCGGCGCTGCGCGAGCAGCTCCATGCCGAGCTCCGTGGAGCCCACGGCGCCGGCCACGGCGAGCTGCTGCTCGACGCTCTCGAGAACGCGGGTAACCCGCTGCAGATCGTTCTCGAGCACCGATTCCGTTTCCGCCAGGCCGTCGATGCGGGAGAGAATCCCGGTCATCCTGTCCGCCAGCGCCGCATTCTCCGACGCCAGGGTCCGGACCGCGTCACCGGGATCTTCGAGCGCCTCCACGCGCTCCTGGGTGCGGCGCGTGGTTTCCTGCACCTGCTGCGAACGCGCGGCGCTCAATGCCTGCTGCAATCCGGCGATCCGCGCATTGG
>JBMCWS010000118.1:0-5375 GCA_048621375.1 Pseudomonadota bacterium
GCCCTGTACTGCTCGACCTGATCGGGGTTGTCCGCCACCACCTGCGCGACGATCGCCGCGAGCTCGGCCGTGTCGCTCACCTGCTTCAAGCCGCGGGCTTCGATGACGTCGTCCACCTCGCCCTCGCCCGCCCAGAGCGCCTCGAACAGCGTCTTGGCCGTCTTCGACGACAGGGTCTCGTCTTCCAGCCGGGCGATGAGCGCCGCGAGTTGATGGGGGGCGACCGGTGATTCATCGATGCCGATTTCGCTGCGGTTGAGGGCAGCGGACAGCTCACCCATCACCCAGTTGGCGGCGAGCTTGGGGTTTCCGGAGGCGTCTGCCACGGCTTCGAAATAGCCCGCGATCCCGGGTTCCTGCGTGAGCCAACTGGCGTCGTACGGCGAGAGTCCGAGTGCTTCCACGTAGCGATGCCGCTTGTCCGCCGGGAGCTCCGGGAGCTCCGCCCGGACCGCGTCCACCATGGCCTCGTCCACGTGCATCGGAGGCAGATCGGGATCCGGGAAGTAGCGGTAGTCCTCGGAGAGCTCCTTGCTGCGCATGCTCCGGGTCTCGTCCCGGTCCGCGTCGTAGAGCCGGGTTTCCCGCACGACGGTGCCGCCGGACTCCAGCAGGTCGATCTGCCGCTCGATCTCGTGGGCGATGGCGCGCTCCACGAACCGGAACGAGTTGACGTTCTTGATCTCGGTGCGCTCACCGAAGCCGTCGTCGCCGGCCCGGCGCACCGACACGTTGGCGTCGCAGCGCATGCTGCCTTCGGCGAGGTTGCCGTCACAGATACCGAGATAGCGGACCAGCGCGTGCATTTCCCGGAAATAGGCGGCTGCCTCCTCGGGACTGCGCAGATCCGGCTCCGATACCACCTCCAGCAGCGGGGTGCCGGTGCGGTTGAGGTCGACGCCGGTCATCCCGGCGTAGGCGTCGTGAATGGATTTCCCGGCATCCTCCTCGAGGTGCGCGCGGGTAATGCCGACCAGTCGTTCGCTGCCGTCCGGCATCGGCACCACCAGTCGCCCCCGGCCCACCACGGGCTGGTCGAACTGGCTGATCTGATAGCCCTTGGGCAGGTCCGGGTAGAAGTAGTTCTTGCGATCGAATACGGACCAGGGGTGGATCTCCGCTCCCACCGCGAGACCGAACTTCACCGCCATGCGCAGTGCCTGCTCGTTGGGCACCGGCAGTACCCCCGGCAGGCCCAGGTCGACGGCGCAGGCCTGGGCGTTCGGCTCGGCGCCGAACGCGGTGGCGGCCCCGGAGAAGATCTTGCTGCGGGTGGCGAGCTGAACGTGGATCTCCAGACCGATGACCGCTTCCCAGCTCATGGTGCGAAGCCTCCCGGATACTGGCGGTGCCAGTCCGTCTCCTGCTGAAACAGCATGCCGGTCTCGAGCAGGGTGCGCTCGGCGAAATGCGCGCCGATGAGCTGCATGCCGAGCGGCAGTCCGTCCTCGAAGCCGCAGGGCAGCGACATCGCCGGCAGGCCAGCGAGGCTCGCCGGGATGGTGAAGACGTCCTGGCGGTACATGGCCACCGGATCGTCGGTGAGCTCGCCCCGGGGAAACGCGGTGCCCGGCGTGGTCGGTGCCAGGATCAGGTCCACGTCGCGAAAGGCGCCGAGGAAGTCGTTCCGGATCAGGCGACGGAGCTTCTGCGCCTTGAGGTAGTAGGCGTCGTAGTAGCCCACGGAGAGGGCGTAGGTCCCGGTGAGGATCCGGCGTTTCACCTCGGCGCCGAAGCCTTCGGCGCGCGAGCGGCGGTAGAGATCCTCGAGCGACTGTGGATCCTCGCAGCGGTGCCCGAAGCGCACGCCGTCGTAGCGCGAGAGGTTGGTGGAAGCCTCGGCGCCGGCGATGATGTAGTAGGCGGGGATCGCCGCCCCGGTATGGGGCAGGTCGACGTCGCGGAATTCGCAGCCGGCCTGCTCGAGCACCCGGCGGGCCTGGTCGAGTTGCTCGCCACCGGCGCCGAGCTCGGAGAAGTACTGCCGCGGCAGCCCGATCACGGGCCGCCGGGCGGAGGCGTCCGGCGCGCGCGCGTCGGCGCTCGCGAGCCAAGGGTCCTCATGATCGCTGCTGGTGGCATCCCGGGGATCGAGCCCCGCCATGAACGCCAGGGTGGTCACGAGGTCGGCGGCGCTGTGACCGAGCACCCCGGCCTGGTCCAGGCTGGAGGCGAATGCCACCATGCCGTAGCGCGACACCCGGCCGTAGGTGGGCTTGAGCCCCGAGATGCCGCAGAATGCCGCTGGCTGGCGGATCGAGCCGCCGGTATCGGACCCGGTGGCCACCGGCGCCAGCCCTGCTGCTACCGCGGCGGCGGAGCCGCCGGACGATCCGCCGGGCACCCGGTCCGGATGCCAGGGGTTTTTCGCCGCCCCGAAGTAGCTGTTCTCGTTGGACGATCCCATGGCGAACTCGTCCATGTTCGCCTTGCCGAGAGTAACCGCGCCGGCGGCATCGAGGCGGGCCACCACGGTGGCGTCGTACGGTGCGACGAAGTTCTCGAGCATCCGGGAGCCGCAGGTGGTGGCCAGGGCGTCGGTGCAGAAGATGTCCTTGTGCGCGAGCGGGATGCCGGTGAGCGGTGTGGCGTCGCCACGTCGCAGACGGGCATCGGCGGCGTCGGCCTGTGCCAGGGCACGATCCTCCGCGACGGTGATGAAGCTGTTGAGCTCGCCGTCGTACGCTGCGATCCGGTCGAGGTAGGCCCGGGTGAGCTCCCGACTGGAGTAGGCGCCCGCGCGCAGGCCCCGGGCCAGCTCGGCCAGAGACGAGAATGGCTGCACGCTACCGGTCACGGTTGTTCGACGACCCGGGGCACCAGATAGAGCCCGTCGCGGGTGGCCGGCGCCAGTGCCTGGAAGCGTTCCCGGTCCACCGTCTCCGTGACCCGATCCGGGCGTAGACGGGCGGCATGCTCGAGCGGGTGCGCCAGGGGCGCGACGCCGTCGGTATCCACCGCCTGCATCCGGTCGACCATGTCGATGATGCGCACGAGGTCACCCTGCACGGCTTCCCGTTCGCTTTCGTCGAGGGCAAGCTGTGCCAGCCGGCACAGGTGCTGGAGGTCGATCTCCGCCATGGCGCGCAAGCCTAATGCAAGCGCCGGGGTATGTGTAGGAGCGGCGTTGAAAAATCGCCCGGAGGATTTCATGACGGGCATCGCAGTTCCGCGCAGTGACGCAAATTGTTAGAGTAGCGCGGCTCTTCGCGCTCTATACTTTTTCCATATAAAGCTGAGTCTTTTCGTACATGCTTAAGAATATTCGCGGGCTGTTCTCCCGGGATCTCTCCATCGATCTGGGCACGGCCAATACCCTCATCTATGTGCGCGAGCAGGGCATCGTGCTCGACGAGCCGTCGGTGGTCGCCATTCGGGTTCAGGGGAATCAGAAGAGCGTGGCCGCGGTGGGGCTGGACGCCAAGCGCATGCTTGGCCGGACGCCGGGGAACATCACCGCCATTCGCCCGCTCAAGGATGGCGTCATCGCCGACTTTCTCGTCACCGAGAAGATGCTCAAGTATTTCATCAACAAAGTGCACGAGAACAACTTCATTCGCCCCAGCCCGCGCGTGCTGGTGTGCGTGCCGTGCAAATCCACCGAGGTGGAGCGGCGGGCGATCCGCGAAAGCGCGCTGTCGGCGGGGTCGCGGGACGTGCGGCTCATCGAGGAGCCGATGGCGGCCGCCATCGGCGCCGGACTGCCGGTTCAGGAAGCCGTGGGCACCATGGTGGTGGATGTCGGCGGCGGCACCACGGAAATCGCCATCATCTCGTTGAATGGCGTGGTGTATTCCGAGACGGTCCGGGTCGGCGGCGACCGTTTCGACGAATCCATCGTCGCTTACGTCCGCCGCACTCAGGGCAGCCTCATCGGCGAGGCCACCGCCGAGCGTATCAAGCAGGAGATCGGCGCCGCCTATCCGCAAAAGGAGATCCGCGAGATCGACGTGCGGGGCCGCAACCTGGCGGAAGGCGTGCCGCGGAGTTTCACCCTCAACAGCAACGAGATTCTCGAAGCGCTTCAGGAGCCGCTGTCGATGATCGTGCAGTCGGTGAAGAGTGCCCTGGAGCAATGTCCGCCGGAGCTGGCGTCGGACATCGCCGAGACCGGCATGGTGCTCACGGGCGGCGGCGCGCTGCTGCGGGACATCGACGTGTTGCTCCAGGAGGAGACGGGCCTGCCCGTGATCGTCGCGGAGGAGCCCCTGACCTGCGTCGCCCGCGGCGGTGGCAAGGCCCTCGAGATGATGGATGCGGCGGGGAATGCCGACTTGCTGTCTACCGAATGACGCAGCCGCCCTGAAGGGACAGCCGACGGAGGGGTCGAGATCAAGGCACTGTTCGTTCGAGAATCGGGTGCAGGCTATCTGCTGACGGCGCTCGCCCTCGTCTCGACGGCGCTCATCGCCCTGGAATCCGCCACCCGGCTCCTGGAGCCTGCCCGCGCGGGCCTCGAGACGGTGGTTGCGCCGTTGCGCGTGGCGGCCGAGTTTCCCTATCTGGTGTCGGACGACATCGGTGACGTGCTGAGCACCCGGGCGTCGCTCGTCGAGCGCAACGCCGAGCTGGAGCGGCGGCTGCTCGAGCTGTCGCGGGTATCGCAGCAGTACATGGCGCTGAAAACCGAGAACGACCGGCTGCGGGCCCTGCTCGGCAGCCGGGCGCGGTTGCCGGCGGAGGTGCTCATCTCCGAGATCGTCGGGGTGGTGCCGGCGCCCAACGCTCATCAGGTGATCCTCGACAAAGGCAGTGAGTCCCAGGTGCAGGTGGGCGATGCGGTCATCGACGCTGAAGGCCTGTTCGGTCAGGTGGTGGAGGTGAGCCCGGTGACGAGCCGGGTGCTGCTGGTCACCGATCCGGACCACGCCGTGCCGGTGCAGGTGAACCGGAACGGCGTGCGCAGCATCGCCGGCGGCACCGGCACGATGGACGTGCTGCAGCTCGAGAACTTGCCCGTGACCGCAGACGTCCGCGAAGGCGATCTGATCGAGACATCGGGCCTCGCCGGACGCTTTCCGCCAGGGTACCCCGTTGGCCGGGTGGATTCGGTGCTGGTGGAGAACACGGCGGCGTTCGCTGCCGTCCGGGTGCGGCCGCTGGCGGAGCTCGACCGGACGCGGCACGTGCTGGTGGTGCTCTCCAGCCGGCCGCAGGATCTGGACGTCGCCGTCTCCGCCGAGACCGGTGGAGCGGGCGGTGCCGGTGAGGAGGAGGGCCGATGAACCCGACCCAGGGCGGTTGGCTCATCCTGGCGACCATCGTCGCCGCCATGGTGCTGACGGTGGTCCACCTGCCGGAAAGCTGGCCGCAGTGGCTGGGCTGGCTGCGTCCGGCGTGGGTGGCCCTGGTGGTGTTCTACTGGGTGATGGAGC
>JBMCWS010000119.1:0-5206 GCA_048621375.1 Pseudomonadota bacterium
GGGCTGTCCGTGGCTGGACAAGGACCGCATTTCCGCCGGCCGGGAGCTGTTAGAATCCTGCGCCGCCGAGGGGCGGGTGCGCGGTCTGGTGTTCGGCCACCTGCATCAGGTGGTGACGGCCCGCCGCGGCGCCATGGCGGTGCTGGGTACGCCGTCCACCTGCTTTCAGTTCGAGCCCGCCTCCGCGAGCTTCGCCGTGGACCGCGATGCGGACACCGGCGCTCCGGGATACCGCTGGCTGGAGCTGGGCACCGATGGTGTCCTGACGAGCGAAGTGCGTCGGCTCGGCGCCTTCGATCCCGACAACGATGCGTCTGAAAGGTCCTGACCCTTATGGCAGAAGCCAGATACTCCGCGGAATCGCTGCAGGTGCTCTCCGGGCTGGAGCCGGTGCGGCGGCGCCCCGGCATGTACACGGATACCACCCGGCCGAACCACCTGATCCAGGAAGTCGTGGACAACAGCGTCGACGAGGCGCTGGCGGGCCACGCCCGGGAGATCGCGGTGACCCTGCACCACGACGGTGTGGTGGACGTGGTCGACGATGGCCGCGGCATGCCGGTGGACGTGCACCCCGAGTTCGAGGTCCCGGGGGTGGAGCTGATCCTCACCCGCCTCCACGCCGGCGGCAAGTTCGACAAGAACAGCTACAACTTCTCCGGCGGCCTGCACGGGGTCGGGGTCTCGGTGGTGAACGCCCTCTCCGACTGGCTCGAGGTGGAGGTCAAGCGCGATGGCGCGGTGCACCGGCAGCGTTACGAGCGCGGTGAGCCGGTGAGCGGCCTCGAGGTGACGGGCTCGGTGGGCAAGCGCAACACCGGCACCCGCATCAGCTTTCTGCCCCAGGCGGATTACTTCGATAGCGCCCGGGTCTCGATTCCGCGCCTGAAGCATCTGCTGCGCGCCAAGGCCGTGCTCTGCCCGGGGCTCAGGGTGAGCCTGACCGTGGAGGACGATCCGGAACAGAGCGCTGAGTGGCTGTTCGAGGAGGGATTGAAGGGCTATCTCGAGGCGACGCTCGGGGACGCCGAGACGGTTCCGGAGACGCCGTTCATCCAGAGTGCGCAAGGTAACGAAGAGGCCGTCGAATGGGCCATCGTCTGGGTGGTGGACGGTGCCGAGCCGGTGGCGGAATCTTACGTGAACCTCATTCCCACCCCCCAGGGCGGCACCCACGTCAACGGCCTGCGCAGCGGCCTCGTCGAGGCCATGAAGGAGTTCTGCGAGTTCCGCGATCTGCTGCCGCGCGGGGTCCGGCTCACCGGCGAGGATCTGTGGGAGCAATGCGCCTACGTGCTCTCCGCCAAGCTGGCCGATCCGCAGTTCTCGGGGCAGACCAAGGAGAAGCTGTCGTCGCGCCAGTCCGCCGCGTTCGTGAGCGGCGTGGCCAAGGACGCTTTCAGCCTGTGGCTGAACGAGCATCCCCAGGACGGCGAGCGCCTAGCCGAGCTGGTGATTGCCAACGCCCAGCAGCGGGTGAAGGCAAGCAAGAAGGTGGCGCGCAAGAAGGTCACCGCCGGGCCCGCCCTGCCGGGCAAGCTGGCGGACTGCTCGGGCCAGGATGCCGAGCGCGCCGAGCTCTTCCTGGTGGAAGGTGATTCCGCCGGCGGCTCCGCCAAGCAGGCCCGGGATCGGGAGTTCCAGGCGGTGATGCCGCTGCGCGGCAAGATCCTCAACACCTGGGACGTCGCCCCGGCGGAAGTGCTGGCCTCCCAGGAGGTGCACGACATCGCCGTGGCCATCGGCGTGGACCCGGGCTCGAACGACCTCTCGGGGCTGCGCTACGACAAGGTGTGCGTGCTCGCCGATGCCGACTCGGACGGCGCCCACATCGCCACGCTGCTGTGCGCCCTGTTCGTGCGCCACTTCCGCCCCCTGGTCACGGCGGGGCACGTGTTCATCGCCATGCCGCCCTTGTACCGCATCGACGTGGGCAAGGAAGTCTTCTACGCCCTCGACGAGTCCGAGAAGGAAGGCGTGCTCGACCGCATCGCCGCCGAGAAGAAACGCGGGGCGGTGGCCGTGCAACGCTTCAAGGGCCTCGGCGAGATGAATCCGCTGCAGCTCCGCGAGACCACCATGGACCCGGACACCCGGCGGCTGGTGCAGCTCACCATCGACGACGGCGAAGGCACCGACGACGTCATGGACATGCTGCTGAACCGGCGCCGCGCCGCCGACCGCCGGAGCTGGCTGGAATCGAAAGGCGATCAGGCAACGCTGGAATAGTCGTCAGCTGTCAGCTGTCAGCCGTCAGCCAGAGACGTGATTCCGGCTGATGACTGATGGATCGAACCCGGCGAATCAACCTCTCGAAAATACGAGGATGCATGGCTACTGAAAACCAGGAGTTCGAGCAGCTCCCTCTGAAGTCTTATACCGAGAAGGCGTACCTGGATTATTCCATGTACGTCATCAACGACCGCGCCTTGCCCCACATCGCTGACGGCTTGAAGCCGGTGCAGCGCCGGATCATCTACGCCATGGGCGAGCTGAACCTGACCAGCACCGCCAAGTACATGAAGTCGGCGCGCACGGTGGGGGACGTGCTGGGCAAGTTCCACCCCCACGGCGACAGCGCCTGCTACGAGGCCATGGTGCTGATGGCGCAGCCGTTCTCGTTCCGCTACCCGCTGGTGGACGGTCAGGGCAACTGGGGCGCGCAGGATGACCCGAAGTCGTTCGCCGCCATGCGCTACACCGAGGCCCGACTCTCCCGCTATGCGGAGCTGCTGCTCTCGGAGATCCGCCAGGGCACGGTGGATTACGTGGCCAACTTCGACGGCACCATGACCGAGCCGGGCCTGCTGCCGGCCCGGGTGCCGTTCGTGCTGTTGAACGGCAGCACCGGCATCGCCGTGGGTATGGCGACCGACATCCCCTCGCACAACCTCAACGAAGTGGTGAGCGCGTGCGTGCACCTGCTCGATGAGCCGAAGGCCACGGTGCGCGACCTCATGACCCACATCCGCGGGCCGGATTTCCCGTCCGAGGCGACCATCATCACGCCGGAAGACGAGATCCACCGCATCTACGAGAGCGGCCGGGGCGCCATCAAGGCGCGGGCGGTGTGGCATCGGGATAATGGCGAGATCGTGGTCACGGCGTTGCCGCACCAGGCATCGCCGGCGAAGATCCTGGAGCAGATCGCCCAGCAGATGCAGAGCAAGAAGCTGCCCATGGTAGCGGATCTGCGCGACGAGTCGGACCACGAGAATCCGACGCGGCTCGTGCTGGTGCCGCGTTCCAACCGCGTCGACCACGAGCGGCTGATGTCGCACCTGTTCGCCACCACGGATCTCGAGAAGAGCTACCGGGTCAATTTCAACCTGATCGGCCTCGACCAGCGCCCGCGGGTGAAGAATCTGCGGGAAATCCTGCAGGAATGGCTGGACTACCGCAGGGCCACGGTGACCCGCCGGCTGCAGTTCCGGCTCGAGAAGATCAACGAGCGGCTGCACATTCTCGACGGTTTGCTGGTGGCGTACCTGAACCTCGACGAGGTGATCCGCATCATCCGTGAGGAGGACGAGCCGAAGCCCGCGCTCATGTCGGCTTTCGGCCTGTCGGACGCCCAGGCCACCGCCATCCTCGATCTACGTCTGCGCCAGCTCGCGCGGCTCGAGGAGATGAAGCTCAAGGCGGAGAAAGACGACCTGGAGTCGGAACGCACCGACATCGAGAAGACCCTGGGCTCGAAGGCGCGGCTGAAGACCCTGATCAAGAAGGAGCTGCTCGCGGACGCCGAGGCGTACGGCGACCCGCGGCGCTCCCCTCTGGAAGTGGCGGCGGAGTCCGCGGCTTTCAGCGACGGCGACCTCATCAGCAACGAGCCGGTGACGGTGGTGCTGTCGGAGAAGGGCTGGGTCCGCGCTGCCAAGGGTCACGAGGTGAACCCGGCGGAGCTCAACTACCGCAGCGGCGACCGCCTCGGCGCGGCCGCGCCGGGGCGGACCAGCGACACCCTGGTGTTCCTGGACTCCACCGGACGCAGCTACTCGGTGGCGGCGCACACCCTGCCCTCGGCCAGGGGCCAGGGGGAGCCGCTCACCGGCAGGCTGAAGCCGCCGGCGGGCGCCCGCTTCGTGGGTCTGGCCCTGGGTGCGCCGTCGGCGAAAGTGCTGCTGGCGAGCAACGCCGGGTTCGGTTTCATCGTGAGCCTCGCGGACATGGTGACCAAGAACAAGGCCGGTAAAGCGGTGCTCACCGTGGGCAAGGACGCCGTGGCGCTGCCGCCGGTGCCGGTGCCGGCGGATGCGCAAGCCGCGGTGGCCGTGGCGACCAGTCAGGGGCGGTTGCTGGTGTTTCCGGCGGCGGAGTTGCCGGAGCTCGCCCGCGGCAAGGGCAACAAGCTGTTGAACATCCCCCCGGCCGACTTCAAGTCCGGCGCCGAGACGGTGGTGGCGGTTGGGGTGCTCGGCGCCGACGACGAGCTCGTGGTGCTGGCCGGGCAGCGTCACCTGCGGCTCAAGGGCAAGGACCTCGAGGGCTACGTGGGCGAACGGGCGCGCCGCGGGCGCAAGCTGCCGCGGGGATTTCAGAAGGTGGACGGGCTCGAGGTGGTGTCCCGGTCCTCCGCGAGCTGATCCGCCTGCTCGCGGATCAGCGGCGTCAGCGCTTCGGCCACCGCCACCACCAGGCAGCAGCCGTTGCTGTCGCCGTTGAGGTCGTCGAGCAGCGGGTTGGTGAGCGGCCGGGTCTCGATCATGTGGTGATGGGGCTCGAGGGCGCGGGCGTACGGCGCCGATACCGCGACGCTGGTGTCGCGGGCGAGCGCAGACAGCAGGGCCGCGTCCACCACCGCCGGGTCGTCCGGCGCCGGGGGCGCGTCGGAGTGACGGTCGGCCAGGTCCAGGCCCAGCCGGTACGTGCCGAACGCCCCCTGCTCGTGGAGCAGCCGGGCCAGCACGAAGGCGGCGCAGAGCACCTGGAACGGCCGGTCGTCGTCGCCGGCGTCGAAATCCACCAGCGCGCCGACGCCGGGCAACGCCACCGCCCGGCCGCCGTAGAGGTCGGCCACCGCCCCGGCGAGCTCGAGCAGGCGGGCGCGCTCGAACGCCCGGCGGCTGTGGGTGAGGTTGAACTGGTTGTAGAGGTTCACGGCGAGCAGATAGTGGCGGCGTTTCGCTTCCGGCCCGCTCCCGTCGGGCGCGTCCGCCCGCGGCGCCGGATCGGCAGCTGGAGCCGCCGGCGCCCCGCCACGGCC
>JBMCWS010000120.1:0-5174 GCA_048621375.1 Pseudomonadota bacterium
GGAGGTGGCCGCGGTGGAGGCGCTGGCCTCGGCCCCGCCGGCCTCGGCGGCGCCGGCCGCGGCGGCGCCGGCACCGGCCCCTGCCGGCAGTCACGGCGACGTGCTGCCGGAGGACGCGGACGAGGAAATCATCGGCGTCTTCCTCGAAGAGGCCGATGAGCTGCTCGAGGCCCTCGACGAGTCCATCGATGCCTGGTCGGACGAGACCGAGAACCGCCTGCATCTCGAGAACCTGCTTCGCACCCTGCACACCCTGAAGGGGGGCGCGCGCCTGTCGGGTCTGGCGAGGCTGGGCAACTGCGCGCACGAGCTCGAGTCGTACCTCATCGACTTCCAGGAGCGGAACGCGCCTGCGGAGCCCGCGCTGTTCGCGGAGCTGCATACCCGCTACGACGAGATCGCCCATCTGGTGGCCACGACCCGGGCGTTACTGGCGGGCGAGACGCCGCCGGAACCCCCGGCCACCGCTTCTCCGCCAGCCGAGACGCCGGCGCCCGAGCCCGGGCCTGAGCCGGCGCGCGAGGCGGCCGAGGCGGCGACGGCCGCGGAGACGCCGGCCGAGACGCCAGCGCCGGTTCCCGAGGTGGCGCCGGAGGCCCCGGTGTCCGCCGACGATGGCGCCCCCGCCAACGGTGCGCCCGCGGCTGCCGAGACGGCCCCCAACCGCGCCCGCCAGACTCAGGAGATGGTCCGGGTCGGCGCCGATCTGCTGGAATCCCTGGTGAACCTCGCCGGCGAGAGCAGCATCATCCGCGCGCGTGTGGAACAGGGGATGAGCGATTTCTCCGGGGCCCTGGACGAGATGGAGACCACCATCGAACGCCTGCGCGAGCAGTTGCGGCGCCTCGAGATCGAGACCGAGGCGCAGATTCTGTTCCGCCACGATCGCCCGGAGCGACCCGCGTACGAGGATTTCGATCCGCTGGAGATGGATCGCTACTCGCAGCTCCAGCAGCTCTCGCGGGCCCTGACGGAAAGCGCCTCGGACATGCTCGACCTCAAGGACACGCTGGTGCACAAAGCCCGGGACGCGGAAACGCTCCTGCTCCAGCAGGCGCGGGTCAACACCGAGCTCCAAGAAGGGCTCATGCGCAGCCGCATGGTCCCCTTCGGTCGCCTGGTGCCGCGGCTGCGGCGTACCGTGCGGCAGGTGGCCAAGGAGCTCGGCAAAGAGGTGGAACTCGACCCGGTGAACGTCGACGGCGAGCTCGACCGGACCCTGCTCGAGCGCATGCTGCCGCCGCTCGAGCACATGCTGCGCAACGCCGTGGATCACGGCATCGAGCCCGGCGACGAGCGCCGCCGCCGCGGCAAGGCCGAGCGCGGGCGGATCGAGATCCGCCTGTCCCGGGAAGGCGGCGACGTGGTGATCGAGATCAGCGACGACGGTGGCGGCATCGACGTGGAGCGGGTTCGCGCCAAGGCGGTGGAGCGCGGGCTCATGGATCCCGACGCCGACCTCGACGACGACGAGATCAGCGAGTTCGTGCTGGCCCCCGGCTTCTCGACCGCTGCGTCGGTGACCCAGATCTCCGGGCGCGGCGTCGGCATGGACGTGGTTCACAGCGAGGTCAAGCAGCTCGGAGGCAGCATCGGCATCACCTCCGAGCGGGGCAAGGGCACTCGGTTCGTGGTGCGCGTCCCGTTCACCGTGTCGGTGAACCGGGCCCTCATGGTCTCGGTGGGTGACGATCTCTACGCCATTCCCCTCAACACCATCGAAGGCATCGTGCTGCTGTCTCCGGAGGATCTCGAGCGCATGTCGCGCCCGGACGGGGAACCCTTCGAATACGCGGGCGTGCCGTACCGGATCCAGTACCTGGGCGACTATCTCGGCCGCGACTTCCGGCCCCAGCCGGCGGCGCCCGGGTCCGTCCCCGTGGTGCTGGTGCGGGCGGGCGCACACGCCGTGGCCGTACACGTGGACGCGGTGCAGGGCAGCCGGGAAATCGTGGTGAAAAGCCTCGGGCCGCAGTTCGCGGGCGTCGGCGGCATTTCCGGCGCCACCATTCTCGGCGACGGCAGTGTCGTGGTCATTCTCGACCTGCTGGCGCTGATCCGCGCCCAGAGCGCCGGCAAGGCCGAGGCGAAGCGCACCGTATCCGGCGCGCCGCGCACCCGCTGCGTGATGGTGGTGGACGACTCGGTCACCGTCCGCAAGGTCACCTCCCGGCTGCTCGAACGTCAGGGCATGGACGTGCTCGTGGCCAAGGACGGGGTGGAGGCGGTATCCCTGCTGCAGGAACGGCGGCCCGACGTGATGCTCCTCGACATCGAGATGCCGCGCATGGACGGGTTCGAAGTGCTGCGGCAGGTGCGCCACGACGAGCGCATGCGCGGCCTGCCGGTGGTGATGATCAGCTCGCGTACCGGCACCAAGCACAAGGAGCGGGCCGCGGAGCTGAACGTGAGCCGGTTCCTCGGCAAGCCCTTCCAGGAGAACGAGCTCCTTTCCACCATCGACGAGCTGGTGACGGGTGGAGGTGCGTCGTGACGGCCACGGCAGTGGCTGGCGACGAGCTGGAGCTCGGCTGCATGCTGATTCCGCTGGCGCACGGGCAGTTGCTCCTGCCCAGTGTGTGCGTGGCCGAGATTCTCGCCTGGCGGCGGGTGCGGCCGTCCGAGCAGGGGCCGGCATGGTGCGCGGGGCTGCTCGAGTGGCGCGGTGTGGTGTTGCCGGTGATTCGACTCGAAGCGCTCGAGGAGGCGCCGCAGGAGGCGCACGGCCGGCTCCATCCCGCGAGCCGCTCGCTCGCGGTGATGAACCGCACCGCGAGCGGCGGGCCGGAGTTCTATGCGCTGGCGGCCGAGGCCATGCCGCGGCTGGTTCAGGTCACCGCCCGGGACCTCGACGGCGGTGAGGCCGCCGACCGGGCCGGGCTCAGTCGGACCGTCCGGGTGGGCACGGAATCGGCGTGGATACCCGACCTCCGCCATCTCGAGCAGCGCGCAGCGGAGCTCGGCTAGGGCCAGCCCCAGCCGTGCTGCAGCGCGGCCAGCACCGCCAGCGGCGCCGTCTCGGCGCGCACGACCCGCTCGCCCAGGCCGCGGCGCTCGACCCCCGCCTGCGCGGCCAGCCTCCGCTCGTCGTCGTTCCAGCCGCCTTCGGGGCCGATCAGCAGCGCCACGGACGCCCGTGGCAAGGTCACGGGCAGGGGCTCCGCCCCGGGATCGAGCATGATCAGGCGGGCGGCCGGCGGGGCGCGGAGCAACTCGGGGAGGTTGCGTGGCGCGTGCAGCCGCGGCAGGTGGAGGACGCCGCATTGTTCCGCCGCCGATGCCACGACGCGTTGCCAATGCCGCTGCTTGCGCGCCATCCGGTCACCGCCGGTGGGCGCATTGCTGCGTCCGGCGTGGACCAGCCAGATGTCGGTGGCGCCGAGCTCCGTGGCCTTCTGCACCACTTGATCCATGGCTCCGCCCTTGAGCAGGCCCTGAACCAGGTGCACCCGCACTCGGGGCGCGGGCTCGTTCGCGATCTGCTCCCCGACGGCGAGGGACGCGGTGCGACCCGCGTCCATCAGCGTGGCGGACCAGGCGCCGCCTGCGCCGTCGAAACAGACGATGGCGGCGCCGGGGCGCAGGCGCAGCACCCGGGTGAGGTAGTGGGTGCGCTCGCGATCCAGCGCCAGTGTGCTTCCGGCGGCGATGGGCGGCGGATGGTACAGGCGGTGCTTCACCGAGCCGTGGGACCCTGACCGCGCCGCCGGGTTCCGGCGTCAGCCGCCCCGGGGCTCGAGTCCCAGGTTCTTGCAGATGGTGGTGCTCGCGCCCCAGCGGTTGAGGGTGTAGAAGTGCAGCCCCGGGGCGCCCGCGCGCAGCAGGTCCTCGCACAGCCGGGTGACCACGTCGATGCCGAACTCCTTCAGCCCTTCTTCGTCGTCCTTGAGGGCTTCGAGGTGCTTGCGGATCCAGCGGGGCACGTCGGCGCCGCAGTTCTCGGAGAAGCGCAGAATGCCCTCGTAGTTGGTGATGGGCATGATCCCCGGCACTATCGGGATGTCGATACCCAGTCGCCCGCACCGCTCCATGAAGTCATAGTAGGCGTAGGGGTGATAGAAGTACTGGGTGATGGCGCTGTCGGCACCCGCTTCCACCTTGCTGCGGAAGAACGCCAGGTCGCTCTCGGGGCTGGTTCCGTCCGGGTGGGTTTCCGGATAGGCGGCGACCTCGATGTGAAAGTAATCGCCGGAGTGCTCGCGGATCCAGTTGACCAGGGTCTCGGCGTTCTGCGTGAAGCGGCTGCTTCCGCCCGCGCCGGAGGGCACGTCGCCGCGCAGGGCGACGATCCGGTCGACCCCCATCTCCCTGTAGCCGTCGAGCACCGCGAAGATGTCCTCGCGGCTGTCGTCGCCGATGGAGAGGTGCGGTGCGGCGGAGACTCCGGTGGCGCCGAGCTGGCGAACCGTTTCCCGCGTGCCGTCCCGGGTCGAGCCTCCTGCGCCGTAGGTGCAGGAGAAGAACTTTGGTTTCAGCTCCGCCAGGCGCCCCGCCACGCGTTGCAGGCTCTCCTGGCCGCTGTCGGTGCGCGGCGGGAAGAACTCGAAGCTGAGCCGCAGGTTGTCTGCGTCCTGATTCTTGCGTTTAACGGCTGTGGTCATTCGTACCTCGATTGCAATGACAGCTCGGCCGCCAGCGCCTCCGCCTTGTCCGTGCGCTCCCAGGTAAAGGATTCTTCGGTACGGCCGAAATGGCCGTAGGCGGCGGTGGCGCGATAGATCGGCCTCTTCAGCTCCAGCATGGTGATGAGACCCTTGGGCCGCAAATCGAAATGTTCACGAACGAGTTGAACGATTTTCGCCTCGGGCAGCCGGCCCGTGCCGAAGGTGTCGATACTGATGGAGGTGGGCTCGGCGACGCCGATGGCGTAACTGATCTGAATCTCGCACTTGGCGGCGAGCCCCGCGGCCACGATGTTCTTCGCCACGTAGCGGCCGGCGTAGGCGGCCGAGCGGTCCACTTTCGACGGATCCTTGCCGGAGAACGCCCCGCCCCCGTGGCGGGCCATGCCGCCATAGGTGTCGACGATGATCTTGCGTCCGGTGAGGCCGCAGTCGCCTACGGGACCGCCCACCACGAACTGCCCCGTGGGGTTGATGAGATATTTAGTGTCCCGGGACAGCCAGTTGCTCGGCAGCACCGGCTTGACGATTTCCTCCACGACCGCTTCGCGC
>JBMCWS010000121.1:0-5171 GCA_048621375.1 Pseudomonadota bacterium
GAATACTCCACCGCGTGCCAGGAAGCGGGAACGTCAGAGAATCCCCGGCGTGCCCTCGCTTTTCTGGCCGCATTCGGCACGGATGGCGCGATTACAGACGACGGACGCATCCGGTATACGGATCTCGATCTCACTTCGGGGCGACAGAAGCTGATTCAGGACCTCCGCGGATTGGCGAAGCACTTGGCAGAGCCGGATATCGCTCGCACTGCATTCCGGACTGCATTGCTTGGCGGCTCCTACCAACCGCAGGCCACCTTTGGATGGGATCCCGTCGCCGTACGTCGGCACGCGCTCGAGTCCCGAGCCCCCAACAAATCGACTCCGCCGGGAAAGCCGGGTTTGGTCTGGCTCGCAGCGGACGCACTACCGCTGCATCCAGTTTTGCCGCACAACGGGCGTACGAGGACCACCGGATGCGAGCATATCGAAGGTATTGGCAAGGCATACTTTTGGGGTCTTTGGTCTGACGACGCTCACCTGAACATCGACGAGGCGCGTTTCCTGCGCGCCCTCGATTTCCCGTCGCTCAGTGAGCGGATGGGGGTGGTGAGTCTCTGGGCATCGGAAGTCGGCCGAAGCGGAAACTATGGAGCTTTGTTACCCGCCGCCAGGCTACGTTAGGCGTCGGCGATCATGCGGGGTGACAGGTTGATCGACGACGCGCGAAAGTACGCTGCAACGCAGCTCTCCACGCCCACGACAGCTTTTCTGGCGCTATCGGGGGAACCGTTGCCGCAGATGGAGGAGGCGTTGCCGATCGGCGAGCTGGTAAGAAAGGCCGCCATAAGCCACGCGGACACCGGT
Organism: Pseudomonadota bacterium; assembly: GCA_048621375.1. Taxonomy (GTDB): domain Bacteria; phylum Pseudomonadota; class Gammaproteobacteria; order Pseudomonadales; family Azotimanducaceae; genus UBA7803. The sequence goes on from JBMCWS010000121.1 coordinate 808, forward strand.
AGCCCGGACGCGAGCGTCCCGAGCGTTCTCTCGGGCCATGGACTCAGCGAAGGCAACCGTCACGGCCACGCCTTCTATCTGGCCGGCGATTCAACGGGAAACGGCCGGATCGATCATGTGATCGTCCACGCGGCGGACGGGCTGGCAGGCGCACCACTTCAGGCACTGCACCGGATCAGAAGGCTATGGCAAAAAGGCCGGGAATGGAAAGTCGAGCTGTCGTGGGCGGGAACGGCGGCAGAGCTGCGCGGTTCATACGCCGGGCCGTCCCGGACCTGGATCTCCGTCACGCCCTACTCACACCCCTGGTTCGCCAAGCGACGGTTCCCCGCTCGCGAGCAAATCCGCAGGGAGTGCCGTGCGCGCTGCCTTCCGGTGCCCGAAGCAGTACAACTTGCGACAGTACGTTGCGGCACGCGTGAGTGTCGCGCCGACGACTACGTGCTGTTGCGGGGCAAACGAAATCAGACTCAGCCCGACCAGCGCGGAAGCTTCTGGCGGCTCGACTTTCCGAGCCCGATTACAGGGCCCCTCGCCCTCGGCTTCGCCTGCCACTACGGTCTCGGGCTGTTCCAGGCTGCCCGTTCGGATCCGACGCCACCGTAGAATTTCATCCCTTCTCCTGCAATACCCTCCTTATCCAGTCCACGGCACGCGGATCGTCGTCGACGTCGGCCACGAACTCCTGTCCCCTGGCCGCCGCCATCACGGTGCCGTCGTCGAGCCAGCGCGCCGGTGGGTGGTACGTCATGCCGGACCCGCCGCTGCGCGGGTGCAGCCAGTCGGGACAACGCCAGTGGCTCGGCGGGCCCTTCGGCGAGCCCTTCTCGACCGTCAGGCGCAGGCCCCGGCTCATCACGCCCCAGCCGGGGATGCCGGGGGACGCGCCGCCGAGGCTCAGTTTCCGTGCGGCGACGTACACCGCGTTGTTCGGGCCCCACCCGGGTTGCAGGTGGGGATGGCCGGCGAGCCACGGATGGCGCCGCAGCGCGGGCTCGGGATCCCGGCCCACGTGCACCACCTCGTCCACCTGCAGCCAGCCGAACAGGCGGTGCTCCTTCGCGCCGGTGAAACGCCAGCGCCCGCGAGGTGCCACGGGGCGGTACAGCCCCCAGAACAGAAACAGATCCCCCGGCCCCACCCCCTGATTCGCCAGGTGCCCCTGGGCGGCGCCGGCCTGGCCGAGGGCGCCGCGCCACCCGGCGGGACGCGGGTAGAGACGCCGGTCGATGTCCGGGTCCAGGTGGCAGCGCTGATCGGGGGTGATTCTGCCGCGGGTCAGATCGGCCACGGCTACCGCGAGCAGCGCGGGCAGATCGCCGAACGCGACCGGGGACGGCATGGTGGTCGGAATCGGCAGGGGCACCGGCCGGCCGTCGACGATGGGGCTCGGGCAGCCCCCGGCGGTTGAATCGAACCCCTTTCTGCTGAGTATGATCTTCACCAACCCGTAACGTATCGGCCGCACCCATGAATGACCAGTCGCGGCTCAAACGCGAGCTGGGCGTGCCCGGCGCTGCCATGCTCGGCCTCGGATCCATCCTGGGGACCGGGGTGTTCGTCAGCATCGGCGTGGCGGCCGGGATCGCCGGGCCGGCCGTGGTTCCCGCCATCGTGGTGGCGGCGGCGCTCGCCACCTGCAACGCCCTGTCGAGCGCTCAGCTCGCCGCCGCGCATCCGGTGAGCGGCGGCACCTACGAGTACGGCTACCGGCTGCTGCGGCCGGTTCTCGGGTTCGTCGCCGGCTGGGTGTTCCTGTGCGCGAAATCCGCCTCGGCGGCTGCGGCGGCTCTGGGCGCCACCGGCTACCTCGCGCATCTGCTGGGCATCGCGCCCGGCGCATGGCTCGGGCCCGGCGCCGCCGTGCTGGCCCTCGCGGTCACCGCACTGGTGCTGGGCGGTCTGCGCCGCTCGAGCCTGCTCAACATCGTCATCGTCTCGACCACGTTGCTCGCGCTCATCGCCTTCGGCGTCATCGGCATCGGGCACCGCATGGCGCAGGGTCACGACGTCCTGTCTGCATCGCCCGCCTCCGGTGGCGTGGCCGGGTTCCTCTACGCGACGGCGCTGATGTTCGTCGCCTATACCGGGTACGCCCGCATCGCCACCCTGGGCGAGGAGGTCCGCGATCCCGGCCGAACCATCCCCCGCGCCATCATCATCACGCTGATCGTGAGCGCGGGGCTGTACGTGCTCGTCGCCGTGGCCGCGCTGGGGGCGGTTCCGGCGGCGGAGCTCGGCGCCGCGGCGGAACAGGCGGCGATTCCGCTCGAGATCGCCGCCCGGGCCATGCAGGCCCCGGGGCTCGGCACCCTGGTGGCGCTCGGCGCCGTCACCGCCATGCTCGGCGTGCTGCTCAACCTGGTGCTCGGCCTCTCCCGCGTGGCGCTGGCCATGGGCCGCCGCTCGGACCTGCCGCCGCGACTCGCCTCCATTACCGCCCGCGGCACGCCGCGGGCAGCCGTGGCGGGAGTCGGGCTCCTCGTCAGCGCCATTGCCCTGAGCGGCGCCATCGAGACCACCTGGGCGTTCAGCGCCCTCAGCGTGCTCGTGTACTACGCCCTGACCAACGCCGCCGCGCTGCGGCTGGAGCCGGAGCAGAGGCGTTATCCCGCCATCATCGCCTGGGTGGGCCTGATCGGCTGCCTGGGCCTGACCGCGTTCCTGCCGGGGCGCGTATGGGCGCTCGGATTGATGCTGGTGGCGGCCGGGCTGATCTGGCGCCGGCTCTGGCAACGCTTGCGGGGCAGCCGCCACGGCGCACCGGAGCGGTGAACCCTGCGCGATCAGCCTTCGCCGCCGGTTACGGGCTCCGGGCGGCCCGCAGGGGCGCGAGCGCTTCAGCCCAGCGCTGTAACTCGTCGAGCATCACCGACGCGCTCTGCTCGTGCACTTCGGCCGGCCGGAAGCTGTCGCCCTCGACGTGCTCGGCCACCATCGGAATCGCGACCTGCTCGACCATCGGCATGACCTTCAGGGTGGTGAGGGTGAGCTTGGTGGTCAGGGCCGAGCGCATGCCGCCCGAGATGCCGCCGTAGCTGACGAAGCCCGCGGGCTTGTAGCACCACTCGGTATAGACGTAGTTCAGCGCATTGAGCAGCGCCGGCGTCGGCCCGTAGTTGTACTCCGGGACGACGAACACGTAGGCATCCGCGGCATCGACGTCGGCGGCCCAGCGTTTCGTGTGCTCGTGCTCGTAGCGCTGCAGGCGCGGGTGCTGCGGCTCGTCGAAAATCGGTAGGTCGAACGCTGCGAGATCCGACAGGTGAACGTCGAATCCGCCATGCGCCCTGGCGTGCCGATGAAACCAGTCGCCCACCGGCTTGCCTACCCGGCCGGGCCGCGTGCTGGCGATCACCACGTTGAGTCGAAGCATCGTTCACCCTCCTTTGGGGATCCTTTCGCCACCGGCAGGTCATTCTGCATCGTTCAGCGACCAATCATAGTGAAACTCGATCTCGCCCTGGTAATCGGTCAATCGCTGCGCCAGACCCGGGCGCTCCCCGGCCAGGTAGTCGAGCAGCGCAGCTCGCGAACCACCGAAATCTTCCAGATACCAGTCGAACAGGCTCGACAGACGCAGCGTCCCCTCCTCCGTGAATGCCACGCCTCGCGGATGATCGAGATAGGCGTCCTCGCCAGCCTCCAGCAAGCGTTGCGCATTGGCACGCGTGTACGCTCGAGGCGCCAGGTTGGGGCACCCCACACTCGCGCAGTTCAACGCGTAGTGGATGCGGTGATCCTGCCAGATGGGTCGGAGAATGCGGTGCTCGATGTCGTTCAGGGTCACCGCGTGGCCCGCAATCTCGAGCAACTCGTCGTCCCACGGCCCGGCGCCGAACCACCCCCCTCCCATGCGCCGGATCGATGGGGCATCCGGATGGTCGAGCACGACGCTGACGGTCAGAGCGTTGTACAGGTTGATCCAGTAGGGAAGCTGCTCCGCCCGCGCCAGTTTCCGCGGATCGATGGACGCGAGGCGCGCCAGATAACGCTCGAGCCGCTGCCGATCCGCGGGGGTGACCGCGTCGTAGGCAAACACCGTTCGTCCATCTTCCGTGGCGAGCAGATAGCGGTCGAGCAGCGTCTGCCATTCGCCGTGCTCCAGGCGCATACCGGCGTCGTCCGCCGCGGCTTCCCGCCAGACGGCCCACAGTTCCGCGTTCGGGGCTGCCCGGAGGCCGCCCGCAGCGACTGCCGCCAGCACGATGAGCGCGAGCCGACCCGCGCGAACGACGTTGCTCGACATGTTCGATACTCCCATGACCCGGACTGCCAGCCGTTTCGTGATCGGACGCGCGGAAATCGCCTCCGTTACAGCAACCGCGCCCCTCGCCGCTGGCCCATTGGTTTGACATCTGGAC
>JBMCWS010000122.1:0-5145 GCA_048621375.1 Pseudomonadota bacterium
GCTCTGGGGTGAGCTCCACGCGATCGCCGTTCAGGGGAGAGCGGAATACCACGCCGGTCTCGCTGATGGTGCGCAACTCCCCCAGGCTCCAGACCTGAAAGCCCCCCGAGTCGGTCAGAATGGGGCCGTTCCAGCCCATGAGCGCGTGAAGCCCGCCCAGGGCGCGGACGGCTTCGTCTCCCGGGCGCAGCATCAGGTGGAACGTATTGCCCAGCACCATCCGGGTCCCGGCCTGCTCGAGCGCCGCGGGCGTCATCGCTTTCACCGTCCCGTAGGTGCCGCAGGGCATGAACACCGGCGTCTCCACCGGGCCGTGGGCGGTGGCGAGGCGGCCGCGGCGGGCGGCGCCGTCGGTCGCGAGCAGGTCAAACATTGCGCGAGCGCTCGAGAAACATGGCGTCTCCGTAGCTGAAGAAACGGTATCCGGCCGCCACCGCCGCGCGGTAGGCCGCCATCACCCGCTCGTAGCCGCCGAAGGCACACACCAGCATGAGCAGGGTGGATTGCGGCAGGTGGAAATTGGTCAGCAGCGCATCCACCACCCGGAATCGGTACCCGGGAGTGATGAACAGCTCGGTCTCGCCCTGCCCGGCGCACACGCTGCCGCAGTCCGCGCCGGGGGCCGCGCCTGCGGCCGATTCCAGGGTGCGGACCACGGTGGTGCCCACCGCCACCACCCGGCCGCCGCGGGCCCGACAACGGGCCACCGCCCGGGCGGCGGCGTCGGGCACCTCATAGCGCTCCGCGTGCATGCGGTGGGCCGCCGGATCCGCCACCCGCACCGGCTGAAACGTTCCCGCGCCCACGTGCAGCGTGACGCGCGCAAGCTCCACCCCCTGCGCCGGCAACGCGTCGAGCATCGTGCGCGTGAAATGCAATCCCGCCGTCGGCGCAGCCACCGCGCCGGGCCGGGCGCCGAACACCGTCTGATAACGCGCTTCGTCCGCCGCCCTCACCGGGCGCTCGATGTAGGGCGGCAACGGCACCTCGCCCTCGGTGTCGAGCACGTGGGTCACGGTGTCGGGAAACTCGAGAACGTAGAAATCTCCGCGGCGCTCGAGCACCCGGAGAACGGAATCTCCCACCACCAGCGTACGCCCGGCCTTGAGCGGCTTACTGACCCGCACCTGACACAGCGCCCGGTCCCGGGCCTCGATCCGCTCCACGAGAACCTCGGCCCGGCCGCCCGTGTCCTTTTCACCGTGCAGCCGCGCCTTGATGACTCGCGTGTCGTTCAGCACGAGCAGATCGCCTGGCCGCAGCAGGCCGGGAAAATCGCGAAAGCTGAGGTGCTCGACCCCCGCCGCGCCGAGATTCAGCAGCCGGCTGCCGTCGCGCTCCTCCACGGGGGTCTGGGCGATGAGCCGCTCCGGCAGCTCGTAGGCGAAATCTTCGAGACGCATTGGCTTTACCGACCAACTCCGGGAAGCGGCGCATTCTAGCGCATGAGCACGGCCCCGCGATGGATTCGTCAGCCGCCGCCGTTGTAACATGCCGCCCGCCCGCCCGGGTGGCGAAATTGGTAGACGCGCCAGACTCAAAATCTGGTTCCAGAAATGGAGTGTCGGTTCGACTCCGACCCCGGGCACCAGTGCAACCACACCGGTCAACCACCATGGAATGCCGCGTCGGCTGCGGCGCCTGCTGCGTCGCCCCATCCATCAGTTCCCCGATCCCGGGCATGCCGCACGGCAAGCCCGCGGGCGTGCGTTGCGTTCAACTGACGGCGGACGGCCGCTGCCGGCTCTTCGGCGATCCCCGGCGACCGCGGGTCTGTCGGGCGCTGCAGCCGGAGCCGGCGCTGTGTGGCAACGATGCCGGTGAGGCTCACCGACTCCTCGCCGCGCTGGAGCAAGCCACACGGCAAGGAGAACAGCGCGGTTGACGCCGCGCCGGATGGTCAGTGGCGCGCGATGCCGGACCGCGGCGGCGGGGTGACGGCCAGGGAATCGCTGGCCGGAAAAGTCTCCTCGAGCGCCTCGTCGAGCAGCGCCTGCTGCTCGACGGTTGGGCCCGGCGCCACATCGGGCGCGCGGGTACCGGCGAGGCTGCGGGTCTGCTGCGCCACCGGCTCGCGCTCTCGTCCGCGGGACAGCCAGTACACGGCTCCCCCGACCAGCGCCAGAAGCAGAATCCTGTTCACGGCTGAGGTGCTCCCGTATCGCCTGCGGCGGTGTTCTCCCAATACGGCGACACGCCGAACTGCTGGTACAGCCGGCCCACCTGCTCCCGAGCCACCCGACCCTGAGGCTCGGTGAGCGATGCGTCCGCCTGCAGCAGGGACGGATCCGCGTTGAGCCGGGTGGCCCCTTCCGCGGCCCACTCCAGCGACTGGACCGGCACTGGTACCGCCCGCCCTGCGTCCGAGTCCTCGATGATGGCGTAGGCTGCGGCACCCCGTTCCGGATCCAGCATGATGCGGCGGATCTCGCCTAGGCGGTTGCCCTCCCGATCCGTGACCGTAGCCCCTCGCAGTTGCTGTCCCACCTGAAGCATGGGCGGCGCCACCGAGGTCACCACCTCCTGCCCCACCAGTACCATGCGCTGCCCGCCGGCGCCCGGCTGCTGGCGGCGCTGGGCCCTGGTGCTGCGCTCGGTCTGCCCGCCCTGCTGACGCGCGGGATCACCGCTCGGTGCCGGGGCCTGTGTCCCGCTCTCGGCCTGACGGCGCGATTGCTCCTGCATCCGCTCTTCGCGTTGCATACGTTCCTGCATGCGCTGGGGATCACCCGACGGGCGTTGCATCGGCCGCTGCTCGCGCATCCGCTCCTGCATGGCCGGGTCGTGGCGTTCGGGGTCGCGCACGCGCTGTCGGTCCTGCATCCGCGCCTGGGGCGCCCCCCGGTCCGCTCCGGGGTTGTCGGACCGCGTCTGCGGCTCAGTCCGCTGCCGTTGCTGCTGCTCTCGTTGCTGCTGTTGCTGATCCGGGCCCCGCTCCGGGTCCCGCGCTGGCTGCCGGTTCTGCGCTTCCATGGCCGCCAGCTCACTGGCGGGCGCCCAGTAGTCCACGACGTAAGAGGCAATGTCCGGCTCCGCCAGGCGCGCCAGCTCCTGACGCCGGAGCCGCGGCGCGTTGGCAATCTGCTCGCCGGTGGCCTGGATGGCGATTCCTTCGCCGTCGTCGTTCATGGCCGCGATGTTCCACGGCACCACCAACAGCTCGCCGCCGCCGGCACCTGCCTGCCCCGTGGCGTCGGTTGCGGCGCCGGCGGTATCGACGATCAGATGCGAGACCGTGCCCTCCTCGAAGGCGATGGTGACGAACTCCAACCGCCCCACCGTCTCACCTTCCCGGGTCATCACTTCCCGGCCCACGAGCTGCTCGCTCGAGACCAGATTCAAAGACGCCTGCTGTTGCGGCCCGTTCGGGGGCTGCGTGCCGTGCGCCGGCTCGGCCGCACCACCGCATGCCACGAGCAGCGCCAGCCAGAGCACGTGCGTCGCTGGTAGTCGCATGAAGAGCCTCCTGAGATTCCGGCGGGTGAGCCGGAGCGCGTGCATCTGCCGTGCCAGGAGATCTAGCGACCGTGCTTCTCGACGTACTCCCCGACGAGCTCCTCGAGCATCGTGAGCGGTACCGACCCGTGGGCGATCACGGCATCGTGGAACTCGCGGACATCGAACTCCTCCCCCAGAGTCCGCTCCGCCCGGCGCCGCAGCTCCTGAATCTTCAGCATGCCGATCTTGTACGCGGTCGCCTGCCCCGGCATGACGATGTAGCGCTCGATGGCCTTGACCACATCACCCCGCGGATTGGGCGTATTCTCGTGGAGCCAGTCGATGGCCTGCTCCCGGGTCCAGCGCCGGTGATGCAGCCCCGTGTCCACCACCAGCCGCCCGGCGCGCCAGAGCTCCATGGCCAGACGGCCGAAATTTTCGTAGGGATCGTCGTACAAGCCGAGCTGCGTCGGGGCCCACTCGGCGTACAGCCCCCAACCTTCCACGTAGGGGGTATAGCCGCCGAAGCGGCGGAACCGGGGCAGCCCTTCGAGCTCCTGGGCGATGGCGATCTGCATGTGGTGGCCCGGAATCCCCTCGTGATAAGCGAGCGCGCGCATCTGATAGGTCGGCATGTCTCCCATGTCGTAGAGGTTCACGTAGTAGATGCCGGGACGCGAGCCATCCGCCGCGGGACGCTGATAGAACGCCTTGCCGGCGGACTGCTCACGGAACGGCTCCACCCGCTTCACCGTCAACGCCGCCTCGGGTTTGCGCGCGAACAACCCGTCCAGACGCCCCCGCATGTCGTCGATGATGGCCCGAGCTTCCTCGAGATAGCGTTGACGCCCTTCTTCGGTGCCGGGGTAGTAGAACCGGGAGTCGGTGCGCATGAACTCGAAGAACGCCTGAAGATCGCCCTCGAACCCCACCTCCTGCATGATCCCGCGCATCTCGTCGTGTATCCGCGAAGTCTCCTCGAGCCCCAGCTCGTGAACCTCCTGCGGTGTCAGATCCGTGGTAGTGCTCTCCTCGAGCCGATACGCGTAGTAGTCGTCGCCGTCCGGCAGCTTCCACGCCCCCGCGCGGTCGCCGGCGCGCTCCCGCTGTCGTTCCATCTCGTCGATGAGGGTGCGGTATCCCCGACCCACGTGATTGACGAGCGCGAGCCGCGCCCGGTCCAGCCAGCGCTCCTTGCGCTCCGCGTCCACGTCGAGATCCCGAACCTTCCCCTTGAAATCGGCCCAGATCGGAGAATCCTCGGCGGCGTCGGCCTCGAACGGCGCGCCGCTGATCACGTTGCGGGCATCGCGCAACACGTGATCGTAGACGAAACGAGGCGGATACACTGCTTTCTCGAACCTCCGCCGGGAGTTCTCGATGGCCTGCTCGAGATACTCGTCCACCCCGAACAGGCGATCGATGTAGGCCTCGGCGTGAGCCGGCTCGGAAACCCGGTGCTGATTGATGAGGAACGCGGGAATTTCCGACTGGGTGCCGAACATCTGATTGAAGGTGTAGACGTGGTCGCGGTAGGGATGCCCGGCCCGCTCGCGCTGCCGGTCGTACTCGAACAGGCGCCAGGAGATACGCGCCTGCTCTTCGAGGGCATCGAAGTCGAAGCGCTCCTGCATCTCCTCGAGCTGGCGCTGCCCTATCCGATAGGTCTCGAGCTGGAACTCGGGAGACAGGTCGTCCCACTCGTCG
>JBMCWS010000123.1:0-5140 GCA_048621375.1 Pseudomonadota bacterium
ATCTCGTCCTCGCCGAGCTCCTGCAGGGGGCGGTTGAAGTAGTACTGTGCCCCGAGGCCGAAGCCGTGCACCGCGCGACGGCCGTCCTGTCCCAGATAGATCTCGTTGATGTAGGCGTTCAGGATGTCCTGCTTGTCGAAGCGGGCGTCCAGAATGATCGCCATGGCGAGTTCCCGGAGCTTGCGCTCCAGGGTGCGGCGATTGTCGAGGAAGTAGCTCTTCACCAGCTGCTGAGTGAGCGTGCTCCCGCCCTGGCGGACCTCGCCCGCCCGCAGGTTCACCCACAGCGCCCGCAGGATGCCCAGGAGGTCGAAACCGGCGTGATCGTCGAAGTTCCGGTCCTCCACCGCCTTCAGGCTCGCCGGCAGGAGGTCGGGGATCTGCTGTGGCGTCAGCACCAGCCGGTCCTCGCCGTGGCTGGGGAAGAAGCTCCCCAGGGTCACCGGATCGAGGCGCACCAGCGGTACCGGCCGGCCGTTTCGATCGTGCACGGCCGCGAGCCGCCCGCCGGAGAATTCCAGCTCGATGCGCTGGCTCGCCCGCTGCCGGTCCATGAAACGGAAGGCGCGCAGGTGCACCGTCAGGCGGTTGCCGGTGCGCTTGTACGACCCGGGCGAGGCGGGATTGGCGCGCGCCTCGTAGCCCAGGCGGTCGAGCTCCCGGACCACGTCGTTGCGCGACAGTCCGGCGCCGGGAAACAGCTCCAGCGGCTGGGCGTAGACCACCGCGGGCACGGACCAGCGCCTGCCTTCGAATGTCTTGGTGATGGTGCGATCGAGGTGGTAGAGGTACCCGGCGGTCGCCACGGCGAGCACGCTGCCGAGCACCAGCGCACCCAGCAACGACCCGCGGAGAATCCGGCGCCACAGCGGTGGGCGGGACGGCGAGCCGCGACGGCGGCGTTTGCGGTTTCCGGAGCGGCGGTCAGCCACGGAGACAGGAGGTTCCCGGAATGCCAGGGGTCAGGTCGAGACGGCGCGCGGCTGGTCGCGTGCGAGCCCGAGCCAGCGGCCGAGCTTGCGGACGACCACGCGCGCGCCGCGCCAGAGTCGGGGCAGAAGCCAGCATAGGAGCAGCATGAACGCGATGAACAGGGTCAAGAATATCACGGGATGCGTGAGCGCTGCCCAGAGCCCGGCGAATACCGCCACGTCCTCCATGAACGAGGCGGTCCAGTTCGAGAAAGGCTCCGGCGAGGTGTTGATCATCACCCGGCCACCGGCCTTGGTGGCGTGGGTGGCGGCGCTGACACCGCCGCCCACCAGGCCCGCCGCCACGTGGAGGGCCGGCGTCACCTCGCCTACGGCGCCGGCGGCCAGGGCCGCGCCGGCGGGAATGCGGATGAACGAGTGCAGGGCGTCCCAGCCGGTGTCCACGCCGGGAGTCTTGTCGGCCATGAACTCCACGCAGTACATGAATCCGGCCGCCAGAATCACCAGCGGGCTCTCGACCACGTCGAGTGTGGCGGGCAGCTCCACGTAGCCCAGCGTGCCCCCCAATCCCAGCACGGCGACGGCGGCGTAGAGGTTGATGCCGCTGGCCCACGCCACGCCCATGGTGAGGGCGATGGTTTGAATCAGTGCCTCGTACTCGCTCACGGCGCCGTCCCGATGATGGCTCGCGCCGCAGGATAGCCGGCGAACCTGAACCGGGACTGAAAACGACATCCAGCTTGCGGGGACGGCGCCGCCTCTGGAACAATGGGCGGGTCCTAAGGGGTGGCTTGCGCCTGAGACGCCGCGTACGCGGTGGACCCTTTGAACCTGATCCGGTTAGAACCGGCGTAGGGATAGGCATCCGCAATCGAGCTGAACCTCATCTCTATTCTGCGCATTCCTTAGGGCGTTCGTTTCGCAAGACAGGAATCTGCAGATGAAAGCCCGACGCATCCTTCATTCGGCAACGGCCCTGTTGCTGGCCGTCCCCATCGCCGCCGCGCAATCCGCCGACCGGCCCCTCGAGGAGGTCGTGGTCACCGGTGAGCTCCGGGAGTCCAGTCTCCTGGACAGCGCGGCCAGCATCTCCGTGGTGCACCCGGGCGATCAGCGCTCGGGCACGATCAATCATCTCGAGGAGCTGCTCGGCTGGGTTCCCAACGTCAACTTCGCCAGCGGCGGCTCCCGCGCCCGATTCGTGCAGGTCCGTGGGATCGGCGAGATCGGCCAGTTCGCGGAGCCGCTGAATCCGTCCGTGGGCTTGGTGCTCGACGGCGTGGACCTCACCGGCGTCGGCGTCACCGCCACGCTGTTCGACGTCGAGCAGGTGGAGGTGCTGCGCGGGCCCCAGGGGACGCTCTACGGGGCCAACGCGCTGGCCGGTCTGATCAACGTCCGCAGCGCCGATCCGACCCGGGAGCTGGAGACCCGCCTGCGCCTCGACGCCGGCGACTACGACAGCGTGGGCGTCGGGGGGGTCGTATCCGGCCCGGTCAACGACGAGCTGGGATACCGCCTCGCCGCGCAGCGCTACCGGGACGACGGCTTCATGAAGAACGCCTTCCTGGGGCGGGACGATGTCGACGATCACGACGAGCTCACCGTGCGCGGCAAGCTGCAATGGACGCCGCGAGACGATCAGGTCTGGAATCTCACCGTGGGCCTGGTGGACGCGGACAACGGTTACGATGCGTTCTCGCTGAACAACGATCGCACCACGTTCTCGGACGAGCCGGGACAGGATCGTCAGGAAACGCGCTACGCGAGCCTGGCGGTGGATTGGGACGTGAATCCGGCGGCGACGCTGGTCGCTACCCTGGCAGGCTCCAACAGCGACAGCGACTATCACTACGACGAGGACTGGACCTACGAAGGGTTCCACCCGCTCGGCTATTCCTCAACCGACCGTTACCTTCGCGATCGGGACACCGCCTCGCTGGACGTGCGGCTGCTGTCCGGTCCGGCGGGGGCGTTGTTCGGGGGCCGCACCCAATGGGTGGTGGGCGCGTACGGGCTCGATCAGGCGGTGGATCTGACCCGTCGTTACACGTTCTTCGACGGCGATTTCGAGAGCCGTTTCGAAGTCCAGCGGCTGGCGCTGTACGGCGAGCTGGAACACGCGCTCGGTGACGCCTCGCGCTTGGTTGTGGGCCTGCGCGCCGAGCGCCACAGCGCCGAGTACCGCGACTCCGAGCAGGTGCGCTTCGATCCGGTGGACCGAATGTACGGGGGCCGGCTCGTGCTCGAGCGCGATCTGGGATCGAGCGCCATGGCGTACCTGAGCGCCGCCCGCGGCTACAAGGCGGGCGGTTTCAACATCAGCGGTACGCTGGCGCCGGCGTTGCGCGAGTACGACCCGGAAGCCCTCTGGAACTACGAGCTGGGGTTGAAAGGGCGCTGGCTCGGCGGCCGCCTCGGCGTTCGGGGTGCGCTGTTCACCATGGAGCGCCAGGACGTCCAGGTGGGCACCTCGATTCAGCGGGTGCGCGACGACGGCAGCGTCGAGTTCATCGACCTCATCGGCAACGCCGCCGAAGGCACCAACCGGGGCTTGGAGCTGGAGGTGGACTACCGGCCCTGGGAGTCGTTGACGCTGTTCGCCAATCTCGGCGTCACCGACAGCGAGTTCGACGACTTCGTGAACACCGCCGGCGAGGATCTGAGCGGCGAGGAGCAGGCTCATGCGCCGGGATATCAGTTCTTCGCCGGCGCCGAGTACCGCTTCGCGCCGGGTTTCTACCTCAGGGTCGAGACGGAAGGCAAGGACGACTACTACTTCTCGAACAGTTTCCGCTGCCTGCTGCCGGACTGCGACGCGGACGTCGACGAGCTGCGCTCGGACGCCTACGAGCTGTGGCACGCGAGTCTCGGCTATCGCTCGGCACACTGGAGTGTGAAGCTCTGGGGGCGCAACCTCGCGGACGAGGACTACGCCGTACGCGGCTATCATTTCGGCAACGATCCCCGGGATCAGTACGCGCCGCGCGGGTTCTTTCAGCTCGGGGAACCGCGGCGCTACGGCGTGACGGTGACTCTGGAGAACTGATCCCTAGCGGCCACCGGCGGCGCTGCCGCGTTCGGAGAGCGTCGCCGCGTCGTCCGCGCCGTTCCGGCTCCGGGCGATGAGGTGGCTCGCCACATCCAGGGCGGTCTTGCGTCCGACGTTCATGCCCACCCGGTAGGCGCCGTCGATCACCAGGGTGGGCACGCTGGTGATGCCCATGGCACGCTGGGCCTCCTCGGCCTCGCGCACCTGCCGCTGCACCGGCGCCGACTCGAAGGCGCGCAGGAAGGCTGCCCTGGTGGTGCCGTAGCCGTCCACGAAATCCGCCAGCATTTCGGCGGAGAGAAACTGCCGGCGGTTGTCGTGAATGGCCCGGAACAGGCGGTCGTGGTTCTCGTCGAGGGCGCCGACGGCTTCCAGGGTGTAGTAGGCGCGAGCCAGCAGCGTCCACGTGGGCGAGAAGGCCACCGGGGTGCGCTCGAACACCACGTCCTCCGGCAGGGTCGACTTCCAGTCCTCGATCAGCGGATCGAAATTGCGGCAGTGGATGCAGCCGTAGGAGAAGAACTCGCGCACCCGCATGGGCGCGCCGGCGCGCCGCCGCTGGGGCTCGTCGACCAGCTCGTAGTGGGTCCCCTCGCGATACTCGCCGTCGGAGATCCCCGTGCTGTACCAGGTGCCGAACCCGATGACCAGGATGGCCACCAGGGCGACGAAGGCGATGATGGCATTGCGGACCCGGAGGGCCTGGCGTTCTTTGCGTGTTGGCATGGCGGCTCCACATGCGGGACCACGTCAGTTTAACGTGCTATCACGTCAACGTGTCGAGTTCGTCTGTCATACTTGCGGCCACGTGAAGCAACAGCGTGAGTCGCATGTCCGAGAGCTACGTGCTGTATCAGTATCCCGGGTGCCCCTTCTGCCGCCGGGTACGGGCGTTTCTCGAGCACGCCGGAATGGCGGTGGAGATGCGTGACACCATGCGCGATCCCGAGGCACGCCGGGAACTGGTGGAAGGTGGTGGCCGCCCCACGGTGCCCTGCCTGCGGATCGAGCGGGATGGCGAGGTGCGGTGGCTCTACGAGTCCCTGGACATCATCGATTACCTGGCCCGCGCCCGCGACGCCCAGACCCAGCGGACCCAGTGACCGCGGTAGCGGCATTCGGCGGTGGCCCGCCGATTGGCGGGGGTGGTGGCATT
>JBMCWS010000124.1:0-5098 GCA_048621375.1 Pseudomonadota bacterium
TCGATGAACGGCTCGAGGATCGAGACCATCCCCTCCGCCACCGGCTCCTCGGTCCGCGCCGCAGCGTGCGCGATGGGCGCGGATCCCTGCCCGGCCTCGTTGGAGAACAGCCCGCGGTTGACGCCGCGGTTGAACGCATAGGCGAACGTGGCGCCGAGAAAGCCGCCCGCGGCAGCGGTACCGGTGAACGCATCGCGGAACACCGCAACGAACGACGGGATCACCTGATCGATGTTGCTCACCACTACCGCGAACGCGCCCAGGGCGTAGAGGATGCCCATGAGCGGCACGATGCTCGCGGCCACCACGGCAATGCGGCGGATGCCGCCGAGAATCACCATCCCCAGCAGCAGCGCCAGCACCAGCCCGCTCACCCACGTGGGAATGCCGAACGACGCCTCGAGGCCCGATGCCATGTTGTTGCTCTGGGGCAGGTTGCCGGTGCCGAACGAGCTCAGCACCACCGCCACGGCGAAGAACACGGCCATCCAGTGCATGTTGAGCCCGCGCTCCATGTAGTACATGGGGCCGCCGGCGATGCGGCCGCGTGCGTCGGTGACGCGGTAACGATGCGAGATCGTCACTTCCACGAACTTCGTGGTCATCCCCACGAAGGCGGTGGCCCACATCCAGAACAGGGCCGCTGGCCCGCCCAGGAAGATGGCGAACGCCACGCCGCCGATGTTGCCGGTGCCCACGGTGCCGGACAGCGCCGTGGAGAGCGCCTCGAAATGGCTGGTATCGCCAGGGTCGCCCGCCTTCGCGTACCGGCCCCGCAGCACGCTCCAGGCATGGCGGAAATACCGGACCTGGGGAAACCCGAGATAGAGCGTGAAGAAAATGCCCACGCCCAGCAGCAGATAGGGAAACCAGATTGCGCTGCCGAGCAGCCCGTCGAGAAAGCGGAAGACCTCTTCCAGGGTGCTCATCGCGCCGCGGGCGCCCCCTCGGGCATCAGAACCCGGCGCATGACGGCAAACAGCGCATTCTGCTCCATGACGCCGCGCACCCTTTCGGCCCCGGGCCCGGCGGCGTAGGCGGCCACGTCCTCGCCCCCGTGGGTCTCGCTCTCCAGCGGCACCGCGGCCACCTGCCGGTAGTCGGGCGCTTCGGTGTCCACGCTCTCCAGATCGGGCAACGAAGCCCGGTAGCCGGGGCCGTTGGCATAGCCGAGCGTGGTATAGGGCCGCCCTTCGGTGTCCTCGGCCAGCTCGCCGCGCGGTGTCTCCACCGTGCCGAGAATGGGATTGCCCCGGCGCGGGTAGCCGCTCATGGTCATGGTATGGCTGTGATCGGCGGTGACCAGAATCAACGTCTCGCGCTCGTCGGTGAGCTCGCGCGCGGTCTCCACCGCTTCCGACAGCGCGACCGTATCGACCAGCGCGCGGTACGCGTTGCCGCCGTGGTGCGCGTGATCGATGCGACCGCCTTCCACGAGCAGGAAATAACCGTCCGCGGAAGCCTCGAGCTTCTCCACGGCGAACGCCGTCATCTCGGCGAGCGAAGGCTCCCCGGCGGGATCTCCCGCACGGTCCGCCTCGTAGCGCATGTGCGACGGCTCGAACAGGCCGAGCACGGCGCCGGAATCCCGCGGCGACAGTGCCTCGAACTGTCTGCGGTTCCACACGTACTCGCGGTCGTCACCGGCGCCCTGCCATTCCCGTACGAGATTGCGGCCATCCTTCCGTGAACCCGTCACTCCGGAATGCTCCGGGTCCTCCTCATCCGACGGCAGAAACGGTCCGCGTCCACCGCCGAGGACGACTTCGGGTCCGTCGCCGTGCGGGAACGCCACGAGCTGCCGGGCAATGTCGCGGCAGCCCGCCGCGGCTGCCTCCGCCGGCAGATCCGCGTCGCTCTCCCAGTTGCGATTGGGGACGTGGGCGTAGGTGGCAGCCGGTGTGGCATGAGTGATGCGGGTGGTGGTGACCACCCCGGTGGCGAGTCCCACCTCTTCCGCGAGTTCCAGCAACGTCGGCAGCTCGTGCTCGAGGGCCGCGGAACAGTCGCCGTGGGCCGCGTCCGGCGCCACGCTGATGTGGCCGATGCGCGTCTTTTCCCCGGTCATGATCGCCGACATGGTGCCGGCGCTGTCGGGCACCTGCGCATCCACGTTGTAGGTCTTGACCAGGGAGACATTGGGGAAGGACTCGAACGCCAGGCTCGCCGCCTCGCCGGGCTCGCCGCGTTGCTGGCCCGAGAAGATGCGTGCCGCGGTGATGGTGTCGATACTCATCCCGTCGCCGAGGAAGAGGATCACGTTGCGCTGCTCCTGCCCGCCGCCGGCATGCTCGGGGGACCCCGGGCTCTGTGCGCAGGCGCCCGATATCGAGAGGGCTGCTCCGACGAAGCCCCACAGCGTCGCTTTGTTCACCGTCATTCGCTCCTCGGTTGCCGCATGGTGACGAACTCTTCCGCCGCCGTCGGGTGAATGCCGATGGTGTGGTCGAAATCGGCCTTGGTGGCGCCCGCGGTCATGGCGACGGCGATGCCCTGGATGATCTCCCCCGCCTCGGGCCCGACCATGTGCGCGCCCACCACACGGCCATCGGCGCGGCTGACCAGCAGTTTCATGAAGGTGCGCTCGTCGCGCCCGGTCAGCGTGTGCTTCATGGGCTTGAAGTCGGTGGCGTACACGTCCACCGCGCCGTGGAATCGGGCCCGCGCCTCCTCCTCCGTCAGCCCCACCGTGGCGATGTTGGGCTGGCAGAAAACGGCCGTGGGGATGAGCTCGTAGTTCACCGTGCGCGGCGGCTGCCCCGAGAACAGGTTGTCGGCGACGCACATGCCTTCGGCGATGGCCACGGGGGTGAGCTGCTCCCGGTCGATGACGTCGCCGATGGCGTGGATGTTGTGCACGGACGAGCGATAGTGGTCGTCCACGACGATGCCGCCGCGCTCGTTCAGCATGACCCCGGCTGCCTCCAGGCCGAGGCCGGCAGTGTTGGGCTCGCGGCCGGTGGCATAGAGCACGAGGTCCGCCTCGGTCCGCTCGCCGTTGTCGAGATGCACGATCCGGCGATCGCCGGCGGCCTCGATCTCGGTGACCTGAACCGAGAAGGCCAGCTCGATGTGCTTCTTCTCGAGCTCCCCCGCCACCAGCGAGCGCACCTCGTCGTCGAACCCGCGGAGAAACTTCTGCCCGCGGTAGATCAGCGTCGTACGAGCGCCGAGACCGGCAAAGATGCCCGCGAACTCCACGGCGATGTACCCGCCGCCCACCACCACCGCGCGCTCGGGAAAGCGCTCGAGGTAGAAGGCTTCGTTGGAAGTGATGGTCAGCTCCCGGCCTGGAACGTTGGGCACGTGCGGCCAGCTTCCGGTGGCGATGAGCAGGTGCTCCGCGCTGTAGATCGCGTCGCCCATGCGCACGCGATGGGCATCGACGAGCTCCGCACGCCCCCACTTGATCTCGACGCCGGCGCCGCTGAGCAGATTCCGGTAGATGCCGTTCAAGCGCTCGATCTCGCGCGTCTTGTTGTCGCGCAGGCGAGGCCAGTCCAGGCGCTCGGCGCGCACGTCCCAGCCGTACGCGGCGGCGTCCTCGAAGCTTTCCGGGAATTCGGAGCCGTAGACGAAGAGCTTCTTGGGCACGCAGCCGACGTTGACACACGTGCCGCCGAGGTAGGTGCTCTCGGCGATGGCCACCCGAGCGCCCTGGGCAGCGGACATGCGCGCGGCCCGCACTCCCCCGGAACCGGCACCGATGACGAACAGATCGAAGTCGTAATTCATGCGGAGACAGTCGGCGAAAGCCGGGAGCCTATCGGATCGGCGTGTCTTTGCAAAGCACGTGGGGGACCCTACACTCGCCTCATTCACTGGGGAGACAACTATGAACGGCGCACGGAGCCTGCTCGACACACTGGTGGCCGCGGGGCTCGACGTCTGCTTCACCAATCCCGGCACCTCGGAGATGCATTTCGTGGCGGCGCTGGACGCGCACCCGGACATGCGCGCCATACTCGGCCTGTTCGAAGGCGTGGTCACCGGCGCGGCCGACGGCTATGCCCGCATGGCGGGCAAACCGGCGTGTACCCTCCTGCATCTCGGCCCGGGGCTGGCGAACGGCCTGGCCAACCTGCACAACGCCCGGCGCGCCCGCTCGCCCGTGGTCAACGTGGTCGGCGAGCACGCCACCTACCACCGGGCGCTGGATGCGCCCCTCACCTCCGATATCCAAGGGTTCGCCGGGCCGGTCTCGTCGTGGGTGCACATGACGGAGCGGGCGGACGCGGTCGCCGCCGATGCGGCCCGCGCGGTGCAGGCGGCGGTGACGCCCCCGGGTCAGGTCGCAACCCTGATTCTCCCCGCGGACGCGGCCTGGAACGACGCTGCCGGTCCCGCCGAGCCGTTGTCGGTCCCCGGGCGCGGCGCGCCGGACGCCGCCGCGGTGGACGCGGCCATCGCCGCACTGCGCTCGGGAGAGCCCTGCGCGTTCCTGCTGAACGGGCTCGGCGTCAGCGATGAGGCGCTGCGTCTGGTGAGCCGGATCAGCCGGCGCACCGGCGCGCGTTTCTTCGGCGACACCTTCATCGCCCGCATTCCCCGGGGCGCGGGGCGCGTCGAGGTGCCGCGGCTGCCCTACTTCGCCGAGCAGGCCGAGGAGACCCTGGCCGGCGTCCGCCATCTGATTGCGGTGGACACGCGCGCACCGGTGAGCTTCTTCGCGTATCCCGGGCGGGCGAGCGAACTCACGCCCCCGGGTTGCCGGGTGCACACCCTCACCGAGCCGGGGGAGGACAGCGTCGCGGCCCTGCAGGCGCTCGCGGACGCCGTGGGCGCCGGAGACGTGTCGCCCCTGACGGAGCCCCTCGAGCGCCCGAGTCCACCGGGCGGCGATCTGACCCCGGAGACTCTGGCACAGGGCCTCGGCGCGTTGCTGCCGGAGCAGGCGGTGCTGGTGAACGAAGCTGCCACGTCCGGCTTCGCGCTTCCGGCCATGACCGCCCGCTCCGCGCCCCACGACTGGCTCGACCTCACCGGCGGCGCCATCGGCATGGGCTTGCCGGCCGCCGTCGGCGCGGCCGTGGCATGCCCGGAGCGCCGGGCGGTCGGCCTGCAGGCGGACGGCAGCGCTATGTACACGCTGCAGGCC
>JBMCWS010000125.1:0-5032 GCA_048621375.1 Pseudomonadota bacterium
CTGCCAGGCTTCGTCACCCAGCAGACGGCCGGCGAGGCGCGCCCACGGCCAGGTGATGATGTCGGCGATGCTGTACTCGCCGCCGGCCAGGTAGTGGTTGGCGGAAAGCTGGGCATCCATGACGCCGCACAGCCGGTCCACCTCGCCGACGAAGCGGCGCACCCCGTACTCGAGCTGCGCCGGGTCGTCGGCGATGTTCTTCGCGTAGTTCCGGAAGTGGTTGGCGTTGCCCATCATCGGGCCCAGATTCGCCATCTGCCAGTGCACCCACTGCAGCACCCGGTAGCGCTCGCGCGGCTCCCGCGGGAGGAATTTCGCCGTCTTGTCGCCCAGGTACTCGAGAATGGCGCCGGATTCGAAGATGGTGATCGGGTCGCCGCCATCCGCCGGCTCGTGGTCGACGATGGCCGGCATCCGGTTGTTGGGGCTGATCCTGAGGAAATCGGCCTTGAACTGGTCACCGCTGCCAATGTCCACCGGCACGATGCGGTAATCGAGCCCGCACTCCTCGAGCATGATGGTGACCTTCCAGCCGTTCGGCGTGGGCCAGTAGTGAACGTCGATCATGGCGCACCCTCATCGATTCCCGGACGCTGAGCGTACCGGACCGGTCACTCGCAGAGAAAGTCTGGCAACTTCGCCGGCGCCTCGATTCTCACCGTCTTGGTCCGGCTGCCGCCGCCCCGGACCACCGCCACCCGTGACTTCGGGACGCCGAACAGCGGCCCGAGCAAGCGGCACAGTGCGGCATTGGCCTTGCCGTCCACGGGCGGCGCCGTGAGCTTCGCCTTCACGCACTCCGGCTCCAACGTCACCGTCTCCCTGGCCGCGCGTGGAATCACCCGCACCGTCAGCAGCAGGTCGTCCCCCTGCCAGCGCGCGCCGTGGCCCGGCTCGCCCCGCGCCGCCGCCTGGCCGCGCGACATCATGTTCCGTAAGCTCCGGGGATCGGCGCACGGGAGTCAGTCATGCATTTCATCTTCGAGGTTCATGTCGAGCCCGGCTATACGGCCGAACAATACGCCGACGCCTGGGTACGCGCCAGCCGCCTCATTCAACAGGCGCCCGGCGCGCGCGGAACCCGGCTGCACCGCAAGATCGGCGATCCGTCGGTGCTGCTCGCCATTGCCACCTGGGCGTCGAAGGCGGCCCGGGACGCCATGGAAAGCCGCCCGGACGAGCGGGTGCGCGCGATCATCGCCGAGCAGGCGCAGTTCGTGAACGTCCGGGTCATCGGCGAGTTCGAGGCGGCCGAATGGGTGGTGGAACCCGGCATCGGCGACGACGCGCCCCGGGACTACGCCTCGCCACCCTGCTTCGGCCACGAGTTGGCGCAGCACCGCTACTCGGGGGTGAGCCGACGGGCCCTCGAACGGCGGCTGAACGCCATCATCGAAGCGCAAGCGGTAGCGCTGCGGGGGCTCGAGGCGCTGCTCGACGAGCCTCTCGAAGCCGACGCGCGCGAAGAGCTCGAATCCGTGCGCGCCTCCCAGGCGCGAGCGATGGAACGCTGCCGCGCCCGCCTGCCCGGGGAGCAATGACACAGCCGGCTCAGCCGAGCCCGCCGGCTCATCCGAGCCCGCCGGCTCATCCGAGCCGGGACGCGAAGTCCTCGTAGCCGAAGCGTTTCACCACCCGCAACGCGTCGGTGTCGGAGTTCCACACCGCGATGGACGGCAGCGGCATGCCGTTGAACGTGTTGGTCTTGACGATGGTGTAGGGCGCCTGATCGAGAAACACGAGCCTGTCCCCCTCCGCCAGCGGCGCGTCGAACCCGTAGTCGCCGAACACGTCACCGGCCAGACAGGTGGGCCCGCCCAGCCGGTAGTCGCAACCGCCGGCGCCGGGCGCCCCCGCCCCGAGCACGTCGGGCCGGTAGTGCGCCTCGATGACGTCGGGGGTATGGCACGTCGCGGAGGTGTCGAGCACGGCCACCTGCCCGGCGTTGCTGGTCACGTCCAGCACTTCGGTGATCAGCGCGCCGGCTTCGTAGACCACCGCTTCCCCGGGCTCGAGGTACACCTGCACGCCGTGGCGCTGTGACAGTTCCCGCACCAGCCGGATCAGCCCGTCCACATCGTAGCCGGGCGCGGTGATCCGATGGCCGCCCCCGAGGTTGAGCCAGCGCGCCTGCCCGAGCAGCGCCGGGAAGCCCGCCTCGAGCGCCGCCACCGTGTCCAGCAGGGGGGCCAGGTCCTGCTCGCAGAGGGCGTGTACGTGCAGGCCCGACAGGGACGAGAGATCCAGCTCCGTCAAAGACTCGGCCACGGCGCCGAGCCGCGAGCCCGGCGCGCACGGGTCGTACATGGGATCCGGGGCCGCCCCGCGCCGCGGATTCACCCGCAACCCCGGATCGACCCCCGCCCGTCGGACCCGGGGGGCGAAGCGCCGCCACTGGGAGGCCGAGTTGAGCACCACGTGATCGGACAGCGCCAGCACGTCCGCGAAATCGGCCTCGCGGAACGCCACGGAGAACGTGTGCACCTCGCCACCGAACCGCTCCCGCGCCAGGCGCGCCTCGAACGGGCCGCTGGCGGCGGTGCCGGCCAGGGTGCCCATCAGCAGATCCGCCACGCACGGGGACGAGAACGCTTTCAGCGCCAGCAACACGCGGGCGCCGCCCTCGCGCTGCAGGCGATCCAGCACCGCCAGATTGGCGGCCAGCGCTGCTTCGTCGATGACGAAGCACGGGGTCGGCAGTCGCGCGGGATCGAGCCGGGCGAAGCGCTCCGCGCTCACGGCGATTCCTCGCGCACGCTCCAGCCGAGACCCAGCTCGGGCATGAGCGACATGAACGGATCCGGGTCCAACTCTTCGATGTTCGCCATACGCCCTACGTCCCAGTCCCCCCGGGCCAGCAGCAGCGCGGCCGTCACCGCCGGCACCGCGGTGGTGTAAGAGATGGCCTGGCAACCGATTTCGGCATAGGCATCGGCGTGGTCGTGGACCGTGTAGACGAACACCCGTCGGGCTTCCCCGGCGGCGGTGCGCCCCGCCACCAGGGCACCGATGCAGACCTTCCCCGTATAACCGGGAGCCAGGCTGGCGGGCTCCGGCAGCAGGGCCTTCATCATCTTCAACGGCACCACCTGCTGGCCATCCACGTCCACCGGATGCAGGCCCAGCAGCCCGAGCTGGTGCAGCACGTTGAACACGTTCAGGTAGTGCTCTCCGAACGCCATCCAGAACTCCACGTGGCGCGCGCCCGTGTTGACGGCCAGCGAGTGGATCTCGTCGTGGCCCATGGAGAACAGCCGGTGCTCCCCCACGACGGGAAAGTCGTAGGTCCGCGAACGGCTGTGGGCCGGCACCGTGCGCCACTCCCCCTCGTCGAAGTAGATGACGTCCTCGGCGATCTCTCGCAGATTGGTCTCCGGATCGAAATTGGTGGCGAAGAACCGCCCGTGATCACCGGCATTGACATCCATGATGTCGATGGCGTCGATGTCGCTGATCTCGTGCTTGCGCACCCAGGCGCAGAAGGCGTTCACGGCACCGGGATCGAAGCCGATGCCGAGCAGCGCGGTGACGCCCGCCTCCTCGAAGCGGGCGCGCAGGCGCCACTCGTAGTTGGCGTACCAGGGCGCGGGCATGTTGATCTCGCCCTCCTTCTCGAACAGCGCGGTATCGAGATAGCGGGCGCCGGTCTTCAGGCACGCTTCCATGACCGTCAGGTTGACGAACGGGCTGGCGACGTTGATCACGATGCCGGCGTTGGCACGCTCTATCAGCCGCGCCACCGCATCCGGCTGCATGGCGTCGACCTCAGCGGCGCGAAGCGCGAAGTCGGTCTGCAGGTTGGCCCGCTCGTGGATGTCTTCGACGATGTGCTCGCACCGCGCCGGCGTCCGCGACGCGATCCAAATGTCGCCCAGCTCGGCGTTGTTTCGAGCCGCCTTGTGCGCCGTGGCGGCACCCACCCCGCCGGCGCCGATGATCAGGACGTTGGGGATCCGCTGCATGACCCTGCCGCTACCCGCTCCGAAAACCGGCGAATGATACCAGCGCGATTCGGCGGCGCGAGCCCCATCGGAAGGGTTCGGGTTCAGGTCATGAGCAGCCAGTAGCCGATGGCAACGGCCACTGCCGCGGCCACCGCCACGCCGGCGATCAGCGCCTGCTTACCCCGCCCCGGCGCGGTGGACGGCGCCCGGGCGGCCGCGCCGCCGGACGGATTCTGCTGCGACGCCGGGAGGTGGAAAATGCACTCCACCGGGCCGAAGCGGATGCGGTCGCCGGAGGACAGAAAGCTGATGGAACCGCGCTTCTCGTTGACCAGGGTGCCGTTGGCCGACATCTGATCGATGACCTTCCAGCGGTTGCCTTCGTTCAGAATCTTGGCGTGGAAACCCGACACGCCGTCCTCGGCGAAAACGATGTCGCGCTCGGCATCGCTGCCGATGTTCCAGACACTGGTTTCTTCGCCCGCCACCAGCTTGATGGAAGCGCCCGCCTGGGTGCCCGAGGTGACGGTGAGGTACGGGGCGTCGACGTCGGCCATGGGGCCCGCCGACGGCTTCGCGTCCGAGAGCAGCGCCTGAAGCTGCTCCGGGTCGAGCATGACGGTGCCGCCCTCGTTCATCTGCTCGGGATCCGCCCACGCGCCGGGGCGGCGCTCGCCACCCTTGGCCTCCACCTCCCGGGGCCCACTGGGCGCCGCCGGCTCGGCGGCTTCCGGCTCTGGCGTGGGCTCGGGTGTCGGCTCCGGCTGCGCCTCGGGTTGCGACGGCTCGGGCGCTTGCGGATCCGGCGTGTCCGCGCCCGCGGAAGCCGGCGGCGCGCGCAGCACCGTGGCATTGGGATCCGGCTCCGGGCCGGCCGTGGCCGCGGCCGCCGAGGGATCCACCAACTCGAACTCCTCGAGGTCGAACCGCACCCGATCACCCGGCGCGAGCCGGACCTTTTCCTCGATCCGGCGGCCGTTCAGGTAAGTCCCGTTGGTGGAACCGAGGTCCTCGAGCCAGACGCCTTCCCCGTCCACCGTAACCGAAGCGTGACGCCGGGACGGATGCCCCTCTGTCAGCACCAGATC
>JBMCWS010000126.1:0-5000 GCA_048621375.1 Pseudomonadota bacterium
GGCCGTCGAAGCCGTGGTCTCGGAAGCCGAAGCCGGCGCGGCGTCCGCGGACGCGAGCTCCAGCGCGCCCTGCTCCGGTTCCTCGTCCCGGGTCACCACCCGGGCGCCGCCGTTGGGCAACTCGGCCCGAAGGCGCCGCAGATCGTCCGGGTCGTCATCGTCGTTGCCGGAAAGATCGCTGGCAATGTCCAGACGCAGGGGGTCGCGGTGGGCCCGCCAGGCGATCCAGAGCCCGTGGCCCACCACGGCCGCGATCAGCAGGCCCCCACCGATCAGGATGAAGTCTTTGATGTCCACTTTCGGCTCCTTGGTCGTGCCATACGACCCGACAGCTCCCAGAACAGGGCATTACTCACACTGCTGGGCGGCTCACACCGCCATCGCCGCAGCCTCCTCCACGTCCACGGACACCAGCCGGGAAACCCCCGGCTCGTTCATCGTCACCCCCATGAGATGGTCGGCCATCTCCATGGTGATCTTGTTGTGGGTGATGACGACGAACTGCACGTCCGCGGACATCTCCTTAATCAACTCGGCGAAACGGGTCACGTTGGCATCGTCCAGCGGGGCGTCCACCTCGTCCAGCAGACAGACCGGGCTGGGATTGAGATGGAAGATGGCGAATATCAGCGCGACCGCCGTCATCGCCTTTTCGCCCCCCGAGAGCAGATGCACGCTCGCGTTTCGCTTGCCCGGCGGCCGCGCCATGAGCGAGACCCCGGTGTCGAGCAGATCCTCCCCTGTCAGTTCCAGATAAGCGTGTCCTCCGCCGAAAATCTTCGGAAACAGCTCGCCCAGACGAGCATTCACTTTTTCGAAAGTCTCCTTGAAACGCAACCGCGTTTCCTTGTCGATCTTTCGAATCGCGTCGAGCAGCGTCTCCAGTGCCTGTTCCAGGTCTTCGTTCTGCTGATCGAGATACTGCTTGCGCTCGGATTGTGACTCGTATTCTTCGATGGCCGCCAGGTTGATGGCGCCGAGGCGCTGGATCTTCCGGTCCACGGCCGCCAGCGCCTCGGCCGCCGCTTCCTCGTCGCGATCCTCGGGCAGCGACGCCTTCACCGCTTCGAGGTCGTATCCCGTGGCCCTGACCTGCTCCAGCAGGTTGCGCTCCTCCACCACCAGCCCCTGACGATCCACCCGGGCGGATTCCAACCGTCCGCGCAGATCCGAGAGCCGGGATTCCGCCTGGCTGCGCCGCTCCTCGAGCTCGCGGACCTCGGCGTCGATGTCCTCGAGCCCGCGCCGCACCTCCGACAGACGCTCCTCCTCGGCGACGCGCTCGGCGAGCTTGTTCTCGAGGTCGGCCTCGAGCTCCGGCAGCGGGCGGGTATTGTCCTGAATCCCCGATTCCAGCGCCCGCTGCTGTTCCTCGAGCTCCCGGCGTTGCCGCTCGAGCCGCTCCCGGGCGGTCTGCCCGGCGGACAGGCGCGACTTGAGGTTGCCCAGCTCGCTCGACAGAGCGTGGTAGCGGTCACGGCTGGAGCGGGCCGCCTGGCGGGCCTCTTCGAGCTCGCGCTCGTTGTCGTCGCGGGCCTCGGAGAATTCGCTGCGCTCCGCCACCTGGGCCTCGCGCTCCTGCTCCGCCTGAGCCAGGGCTTCCCGGGCCTGCGCGAGACGCTCGGTTTCGGTCTCGATCTGCGCGTCGATCTCCTCGCGCTCCCGGCGCACCCGCTCGTGACGGGCGTCCGCCTCTTCCTTCTGCACCTGGCGCACGCCGTGGTCGGCCTTCAGCTCACCGAGCTTGCGGTTGATCTCGTTGACCCGGCTCTGCAGGCGATCCCGCTCCGCCTCGAGCGCTTCCACCCGGCTGCGGCCGTCGCTCACTCGGCCCTGGAGGTCGCCGAGGCGGCGCTCCGCCTCCTCCACCTGCATGGTGAGGGTCTCGATCTCCTGGGCGCGCTCGATGATGCCGGCCTCGTCCTCGGCGCGGGCGAGCACCCGGACCCAGTCCGGGCCCACCCAGAGGCCCTCCCGGGTGATGATGCTGTCCCCGGGCCGCAGTTGCCGGCGCTCGGCGAACGCCACCTCGGCGGTCTCGGCCGCATACACGCCGTCGAGCAACGCCCCCAGCGCCACACCGTGGCTGCGCACCAGCGAGGCCAGGCTCGGCAGCTCGCCGTGATACTCCGCCTCCACGCGCCCCTCCACGAGGGTCACGCCGCCGTCGCCCAGCGCGCCGATGGCAGCCTGATAATCCTCGATACGGTCCACGTGCACCGCCTGCAGGTAGTCGCCGAGCACCGTCTCCACCGCGCGCTCCCAGCCCGGGGCGACGGCGAGCTTCTCGCCGAGCCGCTGGGCGCCGTCGAGGCCCTGCGCCACCAGCCAGTCCCGGGGATCCTGCTCGTTGCGCCCCAGGGCCGCCTGCTGCACCGCCTCGAGGCTCGCGAGCTGATGGCGCACCTGCTGCACCTCGCCGCGCGCGTCCTCCAGCGCCCGCTCGGAGTCGAGCACCGCTTCCCGGGCGGCGTTCAGGGTCTCCAGGCAGCGGTCGATCTCTTCCTCGGTGCTGCGGCGCTCGGCGTCGTGCTCGACGATATCCCGGGCGAGGCTGTCCACGTCGTCGCTGGCTACCACCGGCACCTGATCGGCATCCTCGTCGAGCTGAGTGCGACGGGCGCGCAGCCTGGTGAGCAGTTGCTCGAGGTGCTCCACCCGCGAGGCCTGGACTTCGGTGCGGCGCTCGTGCTCGGAGACCCGGGCGCTCAGCGCCTCCCACTGGGCCTGCCATTCCCGGTGCCGGCGCTCCACCGCTTCCAGGGCCTCGGCGCAGGACTCGTCCGCCTCCGCCGCCGCGGCCACCTCGGGCTCGAGCTCGGCGATGCGCTGCTCCAGCGACTCGATCTCCGCCTCGTCCATGCCGAGCTGGCGCTGCGCTTCCTCGGCGCGCTGGGCCACGGACGACAGATCCAGCTCGAGCTGTTGCACTCGCTGCTGATTGAACTGGATCGCCTCTTCCACCCGCGCGATGTCGGCGCCGATCTGGTAGTAGCGGCCCTGGACCCGGTTGAATTCCTCCGTGGCCTCGGCGTGCCTGGCGCGGCGCCCCTCGATCTCGGTCTCCACGTGCTGCTGCTCGGCGGCGGCCTTCTCCAGCGCCACCTCGAGGTCACGGATCTCCTGCTCGCGCGCCTCGAGCCCGCGGTGCATGCTCTGGTGCCGCAGGGTGTACAGCTCGGCCGTCAGCCGCCGCTCCTCCTCCTTGAGCTCCTTGTAGCGCTCGGCGGCCTTGGCCTGGCGCTGCAGCCGGTCGAGCTGCTTGCCGAGCTCGTCCCTGAGGTCGGTGAGCCGGTGCAGGTTGTCCCGGGTGTGGCGGATGCGGTTCTCGGTCTCCCGGCGCCGTTCCTTGTACTTGGAGATTCCGGCCGCCTCCTCGAGGTACATCCGGAGCTCGTCGGGCTTCGCCTCCACGAGCTGGCTGATCATGCCCTGCTCGATGATGGAGTAGCTGCGCGGCCCGAAACCGGTGCCGAGAAAGATATCGAGAATGTCGCGGCGGCGGCAGCGGTTGCCGTTGAGGAAGTAGTTCGACTGGGCGTCCCGGGTCACCTGGCGCCGCACCGAGATTTCCGCGTAGGCCGCATACTCGCCGCCGATCCGGCCGTCGGCATTGTCGAAGATCAGCTCGATGCTGGCCTGGGAGGTGGGCTTGCGGTCGTTGGAGCCGTTGAAGATGACGTCGGTCAGGCTCTCGCCGCGGAGCTGCTTGGCCGAGCTCTCGCCGAGCACCCAGCGCACCGCATCGATGACGTTCGACTTGCCGCACCCGTTGGGGCCCACCACCGCGCAACGGCTGCCGGGGAGGGTCACGGTGGTGGGATCGACGAAGGATTTGAAACCCGCGAGTTTGATCTGCTTCAGCCGCATTGGGTAGGAAGCAACCCCCAGCCCATACAAAGCGGCAAGTCTAAAGGAAAGTCGCGGCTCGTGTCCCGCCCCACGCGCCGCCTCAGCCGTTCAACGGCGCCTCGAGGCAGCACAGGGCGAGCTTGCGCTCGCGGCCGTTGAAGGCGTGGACGAGCTGATGCACACGCTCCACGTCGCCGTCACCCACGGCACGGAGCAGCGCCTGGTGATAGCGCAGGCCGTCGCGCAGATCGTAGTCGGGGTGCGCGGCAGCCAGATGGGTCAGTCGCAGGGCCGCGGGCATGAGCCCCTTCAGCACCGAGACCAGATAATAGTTGTTGAGCTGATGAAACCCGGCCTCGGCGAACGCCTTGCGCGCCCGCAGGGCGGCATCGAGGTCCCGGGCCTGCACCGCGGCCGACATCTCCCGCAGACTGCTGTCGAACGGCCCGGTGTCCAGATTCCGCCGCGCCGCCAGCTTGCGGTAGAACGAGGTCTGCAGCTCCGTGACCAGCTCGGAGCAGTTGGCGAGCTCCTCGGCCTCGAGATTGCTGACCACGGCCCCTCGCCGCGGCAGGATCTCGACGAGGTGACGTCGCTCGAGGATCAGCAGAGCCTCGCGCACCGAGCCCCGGGAAACGCCCAGCTCCGAAGCCACTTTGAGCTCCTGGATGCGCGCGCGGGGCCGGAGCCGACCGGCGATGATCTCGGTACCGATGTGATCGGCGATTCTCTCGGTCAAGCTCACGGCCGGTTCCAACTGCATGGCGGAATCTCAGGCTGCCCGGATCATTCGACCCGGCCACCGGAGCGGGGTTCCGTCCACTCAGCTCCCCGGTGCGGCGCCTCCAGCGTCCCCGGCCAGCGGCGCGAGCCGCGCTTCGAGCCGCACGGGCTCCCCACGCCCGGCGGGTTCCAGCACGTCCGAGCGCCACTCCCAGTCGCCCGGGGACGCCGTAGGCCGGCCGCTGCGCGACAGCCGCACCACCACCTCGACCTCCTGCGCGTCGGAGAGGCTGCGCTCCCGGGTCATGCTGGCGTCGTCATCCAGACGCACCTCCAGCGGCAGCGCGCCGGCCGGCCGCCGCACCACCGCATACGGCATACCGCCACCCGGGGGCCGGGCGATGACGAACCCCGTGCCGTCGTCC
>JBMCWS010000127.1:0-4916 GCA_048621375.1 Pseudomonadota bacterium
GCACCTGACCATCCACGGCAGCATCCGCAACGAGGACGGCACCTTCAGTTGGAAGTTCGATAACTACGTGCGCGCCTTCCCGCCCACGGGTCTGGATTTCGAGCAGCAATACGAGCTGTGGGCCCGCATCACCTGCCCGACCCTGCTGATCCGTGGCACCGAATCCTGGGCCTCGGACCCCGAGAAGGACGGGCGCGCCCGGCACTTCCACAACGCCCGGGTGGTGAACGTGGAGAACGCCGGTCACTGGGTACACCATGACCGCCTGGAGGAATTCCTGCACCTGACCCGGGAATTCCTGGGCCGCTGAGCGTCGGTGTCCGGCCGCGCCGAGCTCCTGCACGCCTCGCCCTTCGCCGGCGTGCTCTATCTCACCGGCGGCGGCTCGCTGCTGCTCTCCGAGCTGCTGACGACACCGGGGGCATCCGCCACCGTGCTCGAAGCGCGCGTGCCCTATGCCCGGCCGGCGTTGGCCGAAATTCTCGGCCGCGAGCCGGACCAGGCCTGCTCGGACGCCACCGCCCGCGCCATGGCCATGGCGGCGTTTCAGCGGGCCCGCGAGCTCACCGGTCAGGGCGGGGGCCAGCCGTTCGGGCTCGCCTGCACGGCCAGCCTCGCCACGGGGCGCGCGAAGCGGGGGGAACACCGCGCCCATGTGGCGTTGCAGACCGAGGCGGCCACCTTCAGCGCCCACCTGACCTTCGCCGCCGACCGCGAGCAGGAAGAGCACGAGCTGCTCGAGCTCTTGTGGCACGCCCTGGCCCGGGTGCTCGAGCTGCCGCTGGACGTGGCGCCCGCGGGGGCGCCGATGGTCGCCCACACCGCCGCCCAGGAGCACTGGCGGCGTCTCATTCTCGGCGAGGAGCTGGCACATGCCACGGCGGCCCACGACGGCCGTCTGCTGTTGCCCGGCGCGTTCAACCCCCTGCACCACGCACACGAGCGCATGCTGGACATCGCCGAGGAAACAACCGGTCTCATCGGCGCCTTCGAGCTCTCCATCGTCAATGTCGACAAGCCGCTCCTCGACTACACCGAGATCGACACCCGGCTGCGACAGTTCACCCGCCCGGTCTGGGTGTCACGGCTGCCCACCTTCATCGACAAGGCCCGCCACTTTCCCGGCGCCACGTTCGCCGTGGGCATCGATACCCTGATCCGCATCCTCGAGCCCCGCTATTACGGCGGGGTCGAGGCCCGCGACCGGGCACTCGAGGATCTCGCCGAGCTCGGCACCCACTTCGTGGTGTTCGGCCGCCGCATTGAATCCGGGTTTCTCGGTCTGTCCGACCTGACGGTGCCCGACGTGCTCGCCGCCCGGTGCATCGAAATACCGCGCGCGGAGTTCCACGAGGAGATCTCCTCGACAGAGTTGAGGAGACAGTACTGAGTACTCAGTACTTTCCTACTATCGAGCGCCAGCGGCCGCTGCGGAAGCGCCAGATCAGCAGCGTACCTTTCAGCAGATAGTCGCCCACCAGGGCGGCGTAGACCCAGAATACGGCCATGTCGAGGTAAGTCGCGGCGGCAGCGAGGCCGCAGCGCATGCCGATCAGGCCGAAGAAAGTGGCGATCAGAGGGAACCTCGTATCGCCCGCTCCGCGCAGCGCCCCGCCGATGGCGAAATCCACCGCCAGCAGCGGCATCATGGATCCGAGCAGGTGAATGAACTGCACCGTGTAGCGGATGGTCAGGGGCTCATCGCCCAGGAAGAACCCGGCCAGGGGCCCCGAGAAGACGATGACCAGCGCACCCAGTGCGCCCATGGCCAGCATGGCGAACGCCATGGCGCGCCAGCCGCTGCGGGTAGCGCCCGCCGCATCCCCCGCCCCGAGGTGCTGCCCCACCAGAGTGGAACCGGCGATGGAGAAGCCGAAGCCCACGGTCATGCACACCGTGAGCAGGTTGACGCCGATGTTGTAGGCGGCGAAGGCCTCGGTGCCGTAGTAGTTGCCGATGAGCATCAGGAACAGGAAGAAACCCACCTGCAGCACGCCCTGCTCCACCGCCGCGGGATAGCCGATGTCGAGGAGCTGCTTCAGCCGACTGCGCCGCCACCAGCCGCCGATGGGCCGCTTCACCCGGAACCGGTCATTGACCCACAAACTCAGCAGCACCAACGCGCCCACGGTGAACGAGAGCCCCAGGGAGACCGCGGCCCCGGCCACCCCGAGCTGCGGCGCGCCCCAGTTGCCGAGCACCAGGGCATACAGCAGCGGCAGGTTGAGCAGATTGACGCCGCCACCGATCCACAGCGGCGTCCACGCGTCCCCGGAGGCGCGCAACGACGCCCCGAGCACGAAGTGCACCGCGAATGCCAGGTTGAACGCGCACAGCCAGCGGATGTTCTCCGCCGCCAGCGCCAGGGTATGCGGATCGAGCCCGAACAGGCCGGCCACGTGGTGGGCGAACAGCAGGCCCAGCACCGCCACCGTCAGCGCGAACATGCCCGCCAGCACGAGCGATGCCATGGTCACCCGGCTCGCTTCCCGGTAGTCCCGCGCCCCCCAGGCCCGCGCCACCAGCGCCGTGGTCCCCACGCTCACTGCCATGAGAATGGCCTGCATGGCGAAGAACACGCGCTGCCCGGCTCCCACCGCCGCCAGGGCCTGGGCCCCCAGCTCGCCCACGAACTTGGTCTGCACCATGGCGACCACGGTGAACGACAGATTGCCGAGAATGGAGGGCAGCGCCAGCTCCCAGATACCGGGCCGCCGCTGTTCCTCCGGCGCGAGCGTGATCTCCTCCAGCGCGGTCAATCGTGCGTTACCTCGAGGTGACTGCTAACATTTCCCGCTCCCTGCGGGGGCCCGGGACCCGGGCGCACTTCGCCGCCCTGGCAGCACGTCGTCGCGCAGAGCTTGGAACAGGAATCATGACCGATTACACCGATATCGCCGTCACCCTCGACGACCACGTCATGACCGTCGAGATTCAACGACCGCCGAACAACTTTTTCGACCACTCTCTCATTGGCCAGATTGCTGATGCGTTCGCGCGAGCCGACGACGACCCGGACTGCCGGGCAATCGTGCTGGCCGCCCAGGGGAAGCACTTCTGTGCCGGCGCGAACTTCGGCAGCGGCAAGGATGATGATTCCGGCAGCCAGGATTTTACCGAGGAAGGCTTCAGGAACACTACCGGTATCCTGTATCGGGAAGCGGCACGCCTGTTCGCCAATACCAAGCCCGTGGTGGGGGCCATCCAGGGCGCAGCCATCGGCGGCGGCCTGGGACTGTCACTGGTGCCGGATTTCCGCGTGGCCTGCCCCGAGGCGCGCTTTGCCGCCAACTTCGTGAAGCTCGGCATCCACCAGGGCTTCGGCATTTCGGTGACGCTGCCGCGCGTCATCGGTCAGCAGGCCGCGAACCGTATGCTGCTCACCGGCCGGCGCGTCGGCGGTGAGGAAGCCCACGAGCTGGGCCTGGTGGACGTGCTGACGGAGCAGGCCTCGGTGCGCGACGAGGCCCTCGCCCTGGCCCGGGAGATCGCGGAAAACGCGCCCTTGGCCGTGAAGTCGGTGCGCGCCACCCTGCGCGGCGACCTGGCGCAAGCCGTGGTCGACGCTACCGAGCACGAGCTCGCCGAGCAGCAGTGGCTGCGCGCCACCGAGGACGCGCAGGAAGGCATTCGCGCCGTGGCCGAGCGCCGGCCCGGAGATTTCAAGGCGAAATAGAATCGCGAGCCGACTACCAAACAACCAGGAGATGAACATGGATCTGGGCAAACTCGGCGTCTGGTACTTTCTCGACGGCCTGCCGGCCGGGGAAGCCGCCAAGGCGGCGCAACGCATCGAATCCCTGGGCTACAGCGCCCTGTGGATTCCGGAGACCGTGGGGCGTCACCCGCTGGTCCACGCCTCCTGGCTACTCGCGCACACCGAGAAGCTGAACATCGCCACCGGCATCGCCAACATCTACCACCGCGAGCCGGGGGTGGCCCTGGCCGGGCAGATGAGCCTGGCCGAGCAGTCCGGCGACCGTTTCCTGCTGGGCATGGGCGTCTCGCACAAACCGCTGGTGGAAGGCGTGCGCGGGCTCGACTACGGGCCGCCGGTGGCCACCATGCGCAAGTATCTGGAAGCCATGGATGCCTCGCCGTACCAAGCCTTCAAGCCACCGCAGACGCCGCCGCGGGTCATCGCCGCCTTGGGGCCGAAAATGCTGGAGCTGGCCGCCGAGAAGTGCCAGGGCGCGCACCCGTACTTCGTGTCTCCCGAGCACACCGCCATGGCCCGGAAGATCCTCGGCCCCGACAAGTGGCTGTGCGTGGAGCAGAAAGTGGTCATGGAAACCGATCCCACCAAGGCGCGGGAGCTGGCCCGCCCGGTGGCGCAGATCTACACCGGTCTGCCGAACTACCGTAACAACTGGCTGCGCATGGGCCTCGAAGAGAGCGACTTCGAGAACGGCGGCTCCGACAAGTTCATCGACGCCACGTTCGCCTGGGGCAGTGTCGAAGCGATCCAGGACCGCATCCAGGCCCACTTCGACGCCGGCGCCAGCCACGTCTGCATTCAGCCGGTGAACCCGAACGGCCAGTTCGGCGATCTGCATTGGCAAACGCTGGAGGCCTTGGCACCGTGAGTGAATTCGAGAACAAAGTCGTGGTCATCACCGGCGCCGCCGGCGCCCTAGGCAGCGCCGCCACCGAGCACTTCGCCGAGGCGGGCGCCCGGCTGGCGCTGCTGGACGTGGCCAAGATCGAGGGCCCGCACTATTCCCGGGAATGCGACCTGCTGAACCCGGCCGCCTGCCGCGAGGCGGTGGAGGCCATCGAGCGCGAGGTGGGGCCCATCGACGTGCTCGCGAACATCGCCGGCGGCTTCGCCATGGGCGAAGCGGTACACGAGACCAGCGACGAGACGTGGGATTTCCTGATGGGGCTGAACGCGCGCTCGGTGCTGAACATGGCCC
>JBMCWS010000128.1:0-4913 GCA_048621375.1 Pseudomonadota bacterium
TGGCGAGCGCGGCGTAACTGCCGCGCAGGGCGCCGTCGATCTCGGGGTGGCGGATGGTGAAGCCCCGGACGTGCACCTCGTAGATGATGGTGTCGTTCCACGGCGTCTCCAGCGGTTTGTCATCGCCCCAGGTGAACGCCTCCTCCACCACCACGCAGCGCGGCATGTCCCGGGCGTTGTCCCGCTTGTCCAGCACCAGGTCCTCACCCTTGGCGCCCACCCGGTAGCCGTAGTGGGCGTTGCGCCAGCGCAGGTGACCCAGAATCATCCGCGCGTACGGATCGAGCAACAGCTTGTGCGGATTGAAGCGGTGACCGCGGTGGGGATCGTACGGACCGTGTACCCGGTAGCCGTAGCGCTGGCCGGGCCGGGCCTCGGGAAGGTAACAGTGCCAGACCTGATCGGTAGGGTCGGTGATCACGAGGCGCCGTTCGTTGCGCCCGCCGGCGTCGAACAGGCAGAGCTCCACATACTCGGCGTTCTCGGAAAACAGCGCGAAGTTGACCCCTTCGCCATCCCAGGTAGCGCCCAGGGGATAGGGTCGGCCGCGCCAGACCGCGGGCGCCCTCATCGCTCCGCGCAGGCGCGGCCCGTCAGCACCGCCGCAGGCCTTGCGCCTCGGCCAGGAACGTCTCCACCCAGCCGTGCGCGTCGTTGGTCCGCACGGCATCGTTCATCCGGCGCATGCGCGCGTTGGCTTCGCCCACCGAGACCGACAGGGCCCGGCGCAGGGTCTCGGTCATGCCTTCCAGGTCGTACGGATTCACCAGGAAGGCGTCGCTGAGCTCGTCGGCGGCGCCGGCCAGCTCACTCAGCACCAGCACCCCCGGGCGATCCCGGTGCGCGGCGCAGAACTCTTTGGCCACCAGGTTCATGCCGTCCCGGTACGGGGTCACCACCGCCACGTCGGCGGCCAGGTACCAGGCCACCAGCTCGCGCAGCGGATACGAGCGGCAGAACAGGTTCACCGGGTTCCACTGGGGCTGCCCCCAGCGACCGTTGACGTGGCCCGCGAGCTGCTCCAGCCGCACGCGCAGCCGCTGGTAGGATTCGATCTCCACCCGACTCGGCACCGCGATCTGCGCGAGCACGGCGCGGCCGCGCAGCTCCGGGTGGCGGGTCAACAGCAAGTCCATAGCTTCCAGGCGCCGGTCGATGCCTTTGGTGTAATCAAGGCGGTCGACGCCGAGCAACAACCGGTCGCCGCCCATCTGCGCCCGCAGCCGGCGCGCGGTCTGCTGCACCCACGGGTCGTTCAGGTGCCCGTAGATCGTCCCGGCGTCGATACCCACGGGCACGGCCCGCACCCGGATGGTGCGGCCGTCGAGGTACAGCTCGTCGCGTTCCGAGTCCCAGCCGGCGCCGAGCAGCCGGTGAGCGCTCTCGCAGAAGTTCTTGACGTAGTCGCGGATGTGAAAACCGATGAGGTCGGCGGCCAGCATGCCCTCGAGCAGCTCCCGCGCCCATGGGCAGGTCCGGAACACGTCGTAGCTGGGAAACGGCGTGTGCAGGAAGAAGCCGATATCAAGATCACCGCGGGCAATCTCCCGCAGCAGCTTCGGCACCAGGCTGAGCTGGTAGTCGTGCACCCACACGAAAGCGTCCGTCGCGCACTGCTCTGCGGCCACGGCGGCGAAGTACTGATTCACCCGCCGGTAATCGCGCCAGTCCGAGGACCGGCACGCGCCGGCCTTGTGCAGCATGCTGTGATACAAAGGCCACAGCACCCCGTTGGAGAAGCGCGTATAGAAGCCGTCCTGGAGGTTCCCAGGATAACGCGCCGCCACTTTCCGGTAGGGGGGCGCCCCGGCGCCCGGCTCCGGTTCCGCTTCCTGCGGTTGCCCGGGCTCGGCCTGGCCGCCGGGCCGGCCGCTGATCCAGGTGCCGGCGTTGCGCTCCATGACCGGCGCCAGCGCGGCCACCAGGCCACCGCTGTTGCCTTTTCCGGACACATCGACGGGTGCCGGCTCGCGACAGGTCAGGACGACGAGTGGTTGCTGGTGCTGTGGGTGTCGGCGCTCGGCGCGTTTCGGCTTTGCTGGGCGCTCGGCGCTCGGTTGACGTTGCTGGACCAGGAAATCTTTCACGTACCCCTCGTTACTGCTCGACACTGCGGGCCGGAAACCATTTGCGGTGGCCCCGCTCGGCTTTGCTTAGCAAGCTTCGTGCCACCGGTCCGGCGGCCGTTGGCGGTGCGTTGCCCCGCGACCCCGGCGCCATTGTTGCCATACCTCACAGAAGGCCTTACCGCGGGGCCGCCCTGCTCGTAGACTCGTGGCCAATGGGTGAGAGCGCATCATCGGGAGCGGCCCCGTGACCACCCGTCCTTTCGGCAGCGACGGGCTCTCTGTCGCCGTCATCGGCCAAGGCACGTGGCGCTTCGAGCGAGACGAGCAAGCGGCTGCCCGGGCGCTGCACCGCGGCATCGAGCTGGGGCTGCGGCACGTGGACACCGCTGAGATCTACGGCGACGGCGCCGTGGAGGCGATGCTGGGACGGGCCCTGGCCGGCGTTCGCGACCGGGTCTTCCTGGTGAGCAAGGTCGACCCGCGGCGCGCCACCCGCGACGAGCTGCCCCGGGCGTGCGTGGAGAGCCTGCGCCGCCTGCGCACGGATCACCTCGACGCCTATCTGCTGCACTGGCTGCCGCCGCACCCGCTGGCGGGCGCGGTGGAAGCGCTGGAGGCGCTGGTGCGCGCCGGGCATATCGGCTGCTGGGGCGTGAGCAACTTCGACGAGGTCAAGCTCGGCGAGATCATCGAGCTCGCCGGCCCCGGGCGGGTCGCCTGCAATCAGGTGCTCTACCACCTGGGCTGCCGGGACGTGGAGCACGCGGTGCTTCCGTTCTGCCAACGGCACGGGGTCGCCATGGTGGGCTACAGCCCCTTCGCCACCGGCGCATTCCCGGCCCCGGACTCACCGCCCGGCCGGGAACTCGCCCACATCGCCCGAGCCCGGGGCGCCACGCCGCGGCAACTGGCGCTGGCGTTCCTCACCCGCCACCCCGGCAGCTTCACCATTCCCCGCGCCTCGGCCGCGGACCACGTCGAAGAGAATGCCGGCGCCGCCACCCTGACGCTGTCGGCGGAGACGGTGGCCGCCCTGGAGCGGCTGTTCCCCCTGGGCCCGCGGCGTCCCGGCGTGCCCACCCTCTAGCGCCCGCTCTGATCGGCCTCCAGCACGGCTTCGACGTAGCAGCGCTGAACCACCACTGCCACCGTGGCCACCATCGGCGTGGCCAGGACAATGCCCACCACCCCGAACAGCACCCCCATGAGCACCTGGGCGAAGACGATGAGCCCCGGTGGCAGCAGAATGGCCCGCTCCTGGATCAACGGCACCATGGCGTAGCCCTCGATCATCTGGATCGCGACGTACGCCGCCAGGGCGTAGAGCGCCAGATTCCAGCTCTCGGTGAGCGCCACCAGCACCACCGGTACGGCGGCGACGATGGCGCCGATGTAGGGCACGAACTCCAGGATGCCGGTAGCCAGGGCCAAACCCAGCGCCAGCGGAACGCCGAGCAGACGCAGGCTCACGTACGCCAGTATGCCCATGACCACCATCGCCACCACCTGCCCCCAGAGCCAGCGCCGCAGCGTGTGCCCGATCTCGTCCAGGGTACGGGCCACGTTCTCGCGCTGGCGCGGCGCGAACAGCCGTACCGCCCCGTCCCGGTACGGCTCGGGATGGGCCGCCAGATACACCCCCAGGGCGACCACCACCACCAGGCTGCCCACGGCGCCGAAGGTCGTGGTGACGATCATGGGCAACGAGCCGATCAACGATTCCGCGTCCGGGAAAGCATCCCGGGCGCTGAACCTGGGGGATACCCCGAGCCACTCGCTCATCCACTCGTCCACGGCCTCGAACGCCTGGGGAATGCGCTCGAACACCTGGGTGCCCTGCTCGAGCACCGCCGGGGCCGCGAACCAAGTCGCCGTACCGAGGGCGGCGAGCAGGATCAGGAACACCACCGCCAGGGACCACGCCCGGGACAAGGGCGTATACGCCCCCACCCAGGCGCTCAGATCGTGCAGCAGCAACGCCATCAGCACCGACGCGAACGCCAGCAGGAACACGCCGGTGGCGAGGACGAACACGGCGATACCGGCGACCACGATCACCAGCACCGTCAGCATCCGGAACTCGCTCCAGAGCAGCGCCCGGTCGGGCCCGGGCGACCCCGGGGCGGTGCCGGCAGGCGGTGACTCGTCGTTCGCCACGGGGGACTCCACTTCCTCGGCAGTGCCACAGCAACCCGCGTGCCAGCACGCCAACATGCCACCCGACGCGGCACGGTAATTGCCTCGTGCCTGCCATGGCGGAGCTGGTGTCACTGGCCTTGTTGCTCGTCGCGGCGGTGATGGTGGTGCTCGGTTGCACTGCCGTCCCCTGGTCGCGGTACCCGCAGCAGGCGCCTCAGCGCGCGCCGTTCCTCGGCGGCAGCGCGCCTTCCGAGCACGCCTGGCAGCGTTATCACGTGCGTTATTACCCCATGACGCTGCTGTTCATCGCGTTCGAGATGGAAATGATGTTCATGTACCCGTGGGCCGTCGTCTATCAAACGGTGGGGATCAAGGCCCTGGTGGAGATGGGCATGTTCCTGAGCATCCTCGCCGTCGGCATCGTCTACGGCTGGCGCGAAGGCGTTTTTCGCTGGCAATGAGCAAAAATCCCGCAACCCTTGCCCGCATTCGCGTTCGCGCGCGGGTGCGTTTCTTCCCGGTCTGCGGTGTGGGCGGCAACCGACGACTCGAGCGCCTGAGCCGGGCGCCAACGCTGCAGCCGGTGACCACGCCCCGCCACGCCCGGGTGCTGGTGGTCACCGGCCGTATTCCCGTGAGCGCCTACGATCCGCTGGCGCGCGTTCACGATCAGTTGCCCCACCCTCGTGCCAGCCTGTGCTGGGG
>JBMCWS010000129.1:0-4706 GCA_048621375.1 Pseudomonadota bacterium
CGCGACCACCGCCACGTGCCCGCGACAAGGGGGACCACCCTAACGCTACGGGGGGATCACCCTAAAGTTACGGAAAAGCGCTCTCTCCGGCTGAAAGCTGAAAGCTGACAGCTGAAAGCTGACCGGCTGACGGCTCGCCGCTGACCGCCGATGACGGCCAACCTGTTTGTACGCTCCCCATCATTCACGTATAAAGCCACCATCCGGGGAGCAAGGGGAACTCGATCATGCGAACGATCTCGCTCGCGACACTGCTGTTGATGCTGGGCGCCTGTGGCCAGTCCGGCAACGAGTCCGAGGCGCCGGAGGATGCCGCCGCGGATAGCAGCTATGAAGAGGAATTGCGCCTGGCGCTCGAGTACGCCTCGCCCGGGGACGTGATCGAGGTGCCGGCGGGCACGCACGCGTTCAGCCGCGGGCTGACCCTGAGCGTCGACGGCGTCACTATCCGGGGCGCCGGAATGAACGAGTCCGTTCTCAGCTTCGCGGGGCAGGTTGCCGGGGCCGAGGGACTGCTGGTGAATGCGAGCGACTTCACCATCGAGGATCTCGCCATCGAGGACACGGTGGGCGACGCGTTGAAGGTGAACGAGGGCGAGAACATCGTCATCCGCCGGGTCCGCGCGGAATGGACCGGTGGCCCGAACCCGGACAACGGCGCCTATGGCGTCTATCCGGTGCAGACGGAGAGCACACTGATCGATGGCGTGGTCGCGATCGGAGCCTCGGACGCCGGGATCTACGTGGGGCAGTCGAGGTCCGTGGTGGTACGCAACAGCCGGGCGGAACGGAACGTCGCCGGCATCGAGATCGAGAATACGGTGCACGCGGACGTGCACGACAACGTCGCCACCAACAATACCGGCGGCATCCTGGTCTTCAACATGCCGGATTTGCCCATGGCGGGCCACAGCACCCGCCTGTTCGACAACGACGTCAGCGACAACAACACGTCCAACTTCGGCGCCCCCGGCAGCGCCGTGGCCAGCGTCCCCGCGGGCAGCGGCATCGTCATCAACGCCAATGACAAGGTGGAGATCTTCCGCAACCGCATCGCCGGAAACCAGACAGCGAACGTGCTCATCTCGAGCCTGTTCAGCGCCGATTACAGCGACGAGCGGGAGACGGTGGCGGACTTCGACCCGTATCCCGAGAGCATCTACCTCTACGACAACGAGTTCGGCCCCGGCGGCAGCGCGCCGGACCGCGACGAGTTGGAGCAGTTGCGTCAACAGA
Organism: Pseudomonadota bacterium; assembly: GCA_048621375.1. GTDB lineage: Bacteria > Pseudomonadota > Gammaproteobacteria > Pseudomonadales > Azotimanducaceae > UBA7803. The sequence goes on from JBMCWS010000129.1 coordinate 1,237, forward strand.
TGTTCGGTGCCGACGGCAGCCTGCCGGACGTGGTCTGGGACGGCGTGGTGAACCCGGCGACGACGGACACGGGGTCCGGCATTTGCATCGAGGACGACGCTTCGTTCCTCGACCTCGACGCCGGGAACGACTACGCCGCACCGTCAACCGATCTCGAGCCTCATGACTGCAATCTCGCCAAGCTCGACGCTGTGGAAATCGCCGCCGGCCGCTGACCGCGCGGTGCGGCGCTGGGTCCGCGTGGCGCTGGTCGCGGTGACCGTGGCGGCGCTGTGGGGCTGCGATTCGACGCCGCAGGTGCGGTTCCACACCGCGGACGACTACCCCGAGCGGCTCTCCGAGTGGGGCGTCGTGACGCGGTCCGGATCGTCGCTGCGACTCGGCCGGGGCGCCATTCCCTACGACGTCAACACCCCGTTGTTCAGCGACTACGCGCTTAAGCTTCGCACGCTCCACCTGCCCGATGATGAGGCCATGGCCTATCGCGAGCCGGCGGCGTTCGAGTTCCCCGTGGGCAGCATCGTCACCAAGACGTTCTTCTATCCGGTGCGCGACGGGGTCCTGCAGACGGCGGAGTGGGACGGTGACGTCCAGGCACTGGACCTGGCGGACCACCGCCTCGTCGAGACCCGGTTGCTGGTGCGCCAGCGGGATGGGTGGGATGCCCTGCCCTACGTCTGGGACGGCGACGACGCCTACCTGGCCGTCACCGGGACCGTAGAGCCTTTGCGGGTGGCGCAGGACGGTGCGGTGCAAGAGGTACCCTACGTGGTGCCGGCGCGCAGCGAGTGCGCGGGCTGTCACGCTACCGACCACAGCAGCGGCGAGCTGCGACTCATCGGTCTCAAGGCCCGGCACCTCAACCGGCCCTACGCGGGACGCGGTGCCAATCAGCTGCGCGCGTGGGCCGCGCGCGGTCACCTCACCGGTTTGCCCGCGTTGCCCGAGGTGCCGCGCAACGCCGTGTGGAACGATTCGAAGCAGAGCGTCGCAGCCCGCGCCCGCGCCTACCTCGACAGCAACTGCGGCCACTGCCACAACCGCCGCGGGCCGGCGGATACCTCCGGTCTGCTGCTCGACGCCGGCACCGAGCGCTTCCGCAGCCTGGGCGTGTGCAAGCCCCCCATCGCCGCCGGCCGGGGCACCGGCGGGCGCCCCTATTCCATCGTGCCCGGGGCCCCGGACGCTTCCATCCTGCTCTACCGCATGGAGACCACCGACCCGGCCACCCGCATGCCGGAGACGGGCCGCGCACTGACCCACCACGAAGGCGTCCGGCTGATCCGGCGCTGGATCGAGGACCTGCCGGGGGAGTGCGTTTGATCCGGCGGATCGCCGCGCGGGCCGCTCAACGCCAGTAGTAGACGAAGCGGCGCACCAGCAGAAAGTTGCTGAGCGTCGCCACGCCCGCGCCGATGGCCATGGCGATGAGCGGCCGCCCCAGGGGGCCAAGCACGAGGAACGCGTAGGTGCCGAGATTGATCAGCGCACCCAGCACCTGGATCACCACGTAGCGCATCACCCGGGCCCGGCGCACGGACGCACCGAACGTGTAGCGTGCATTCATCAGGAAGGTGAGGGCGACGGTGACCAGAAAAGCCGCCACCCGGCTGCCGATCAGGCCACCCCCGGTCTCCACGTACCCGAGGCCGTACAGCAGAAACGCCAGGGTGCTCATGTCGATGCTGAACCCCACCGCGCCAACCATCAGGAACCGGGCGAGCTGGTGGCGCAACCGCTGACTGAGCTGACCATCGACTTCCGGAGAATCAGCCACGGGCGATCCGCGCTAACGTCACACGATTGCTTCTATCAGATACGGGCCCGGCGTCGCCAGCGCCTCACGGAACGCGGCGGCAAAACCCTCGCAGGTGTCGGCGCGCCGGCCCGGCACCCCCTGTGATGCCGCCAGCGCCACCCAGTCCAGGTCCGGGCCGGAGAGATCGAACAGACTCGCCGCCTTCTGCCCCACCTCGTTCACGCCGAGCCGGCGGTATTCGACGTCGAGGATCCCGTAGCTGCGATTGGCGTACACCACCGTCACCAGATCCAGCTTCTCGCGGGCCGCAGTCCACAGGTACTGATTGGTATACATGGCACCGCCATCGCCGAGCAACGCCAGCACGGTTCGTTCGGGACACGCCAGGGCCGCCCCGACGGCCGCGGGACCACCCTGACCGATGGCGCCGCCGGTGAGGTTCAACCAGCTGTGGCGCACCGCCCGTTGCATCGGCCCCGCGGCTGCCCCGCCGCCGCCGGAATCGGCAGCGACGATGCACTGCTCCGGCGCCAGCGCCGCCAGAACCCGGCTCACGCCGCGCACCGACAGCTTGCCCTCCGGCAGGTCCGGACGCGTCTGCCCCGGGAACTCCCCGGCAGGGGCGGTGACCCCGCACGCCTCCGCCAGGGCCGCCAGCGCGCCCACGCCGTCCTCGTGCCGATGATTGAGCCGGGTCACCTCACACCCTTCGGGAACCAGGCTGCTGGGGGTCTGCGGGTAGGCGAAGAAGCCCACCGGCGGCTCGGCGCCCACCAGCACCAGGCGCCGTGCGCCGGCGAGCGTATCGAGCACCTGCTCGGGAAAATACGGCAAGCGGGCGGCCGGGTAGACGCCCGGGCCGGATTCCAGTCGCGCCGGGAAGGTGGGCGTGACCACCCGGCAACCGCTGGTCGCGGCGATCCGGCCGGCCTCGTTCAGGCCTTCCGCGGTGAGGGCATTGCCGTCCAGCAGCAACACGGTGTCCTGATCCACCATGCCGGCGAAGCGCTCCAGCCCTTGCGCCATGAAAGGCCGGTAGCGCTCCGGCAGTGTCGGCACCGGGGCGGCGCGGCCCGGGCCCCAGGCGCAATCGGCCGGCACGGCCAGGGTGGCGATGCCGCCCTCTGACGCGGGCCTCGGCGTCAACGCCGCCGCAACCGCGTCGCCGGCATCGGCAGCGAGACCTTCCGACGTGCGCGCGGTGCGTACCCACGCCGAGACCGGCCGCGCAACGCCTTCGATGTCTGAGGTGAGCGGCGCATCGTACGGCACGTGATGCACGGCGTGCTCGCCGATGATGTTGACGAGCGGGGTCCCCGCGCGCCGGGCGTTGTGCAGATTGGCGATACCGTTGCCGAGACCCGGCCCCAGGTGCAGCAGCGTCGCCGCGGGATGGCCGCGCATCCGCGCGTAGCCGTCCGCAGCACCCGTGCACACCCCTTCGAACAGGCCCAGCACGGGGCGCATGCCGGGCACCGCATCGATGGCCTGCACCAAGTGCATCTCGGAGGTGCCGGGATTCGCGAAGCAGATATCGACGCCAGCGTTCACCAGGCTCTCGATCAATGCGCGGGCACCGTTCATGCGCTCCCCTCCTTGCACAAAGCGGGCAAGCTTACGGGCACGCTCCGGCCGCGGCAACCGTTCGGCGGGAGACGTTCAGCCACCGCTCACGGTGGCTTCCCCGGGGGGCATCACGGGGGGTGCCTGG
>JBMCWS010000130.1:0-4539 GCA_048621375.1 Pseudomonadota bacterium
ACGGGCCGTCGTCCAGGCGCCCATAACGAGCAGTAGCGCGAACGCCAGACGTTTCAAGGCGGCATCCGAGACCGGCGGCGGAAAGCTGCGGCCGGCCCAGGTACCGAGCAGAACCAGCGGCAGCCCCGCGAAGAACAGGGCCCATACTTCCGCCGTGAGCCCGCCCGCGTACGCCACCACGCCGGTGCGAAAGGTGGTGGTGACGGAGAAGCTGGCCAGGAGGGTGGCGCGGATCTGTGCCACGGTGAGCGGCTGGCGATAATTGAACCACCCCATCACCGGACCCGACGCGGAGAACAATCCCCCCAGCAGACCGCCGGAGAAGCCGGCCACCAGGCACGCCCACCACGGTGAGACCCGCGTCAGGGGGCGCGGGCGGATCATCATCGAGAGGCTGCCGCCGACGATGAACAGGCCCAAAAGCGACTCCAGGATCCATTGCGCCCGCGCGTCCAGGTGCTCGAGCACAACCACCCCCACCGCCACCGCAGGCAGCAGTCCCAGCGCCATCCAGCCGAACATGGGGCGTTCGAGATGATGCCCCTGCCCCTGCAGCGCCAGCAGGATGTTCACCAGCGCCAGCAGGCTCACCACGGCGGTGATCACCGGCACCGACACCAGGCCGGCGCCCACCATCACCGCCAGGATGATCATGCCCATGGCGAAGCCCGTGACGGACTGGACGTAGCTGCCGACCACGGCAGCCAGCAGAAAAGGGATCACAATAGCAGTTTCCACCAGCGCCTCGCTGCCAACGCGGCGCGCAGTATAGCCGCCGTGGTTTGATATATTGAGGTGTATTCGAGCTCGGTACGGGGACCCATGGAGTTGAACCTGGACGGCCACACGGCGCTGGTGAGCGGCAGCTACCGCGGCACTGGGGCGATCATCGCCCAGCGGCTGGCGCAGGAGGGCGCCCGCGTGCTGGTGCACGGACTCGCTCCCGGACAGGCCGAGGCGGCCGTCGCGGAGCTGGGGTGCGGGGTCCCGGTGACCGGCGACATCACCGGTGATGCAGGGGCCGAGGCGGTGGCCCGGGCGTGCGCGGAGGAAGCGGTAGACGTGCTGGTGAACAACTTCGGCACCACCGTCCCGGGCACCTGGACGTCCAGCGACAGCGACGCCTGGATCGACGCCTATCACAAGAACGTGCTGTCGGCCCAGCGCCTGATCCGCCACTTTCTGCCGGCCATGGTCAGCCGCGGATGGGGCCGGATCATCAATCTCGGCACCATCGGCTCCACCCGGCCGGCCGAGCGTATGCCCCACTACTATGCCGCCAAGGGTGCACTGGCCACGGCGACCATGAGCCTCGCCCGGGAAACCGCGGGAACGGGGGTGCGGGTCAATCTCGTGTCTCCGGGGTTGATCCACACGCCGGAGGTGGAAGCCGCCTACCGCGGCCGCGGCTGGGGGGAGACCTGGGCAGAGATCGAGCCCCGGCTGGCCGCCGACATTCCCATCCGGCGCATCGTTCGGCGCGAGGAAGTGGCCGATCTGATCGCGTTTCTCGCGAGTCCGCGGGCGGATGCTCTGCACGGGCAGAACGTGCGGGTGGATGGCGGCGCGCTGGATGGTGCCCCATGACACCACCGGCGGTACTCGAACGGCTGCCGTGGCGGATCGCCGGCGTGGTCGCCCTGGGTCTGCTGGTGGTGGTGTACCAGCCCGAGCTGGGGGGGATCACCCACCGCCTGCTCATTCCTGTGCTGATGGCCCTGGCTACCTGGCTCATGGTGCAAAACGCCGCCGCTGTAGCGCTCGGCGCAGGGTTGCTGGCCGCCATCCACAGCGAACCCGGCAGCGCGGACTGGGTGAGCGCGCTGGCGTATCCGGCGCTCGTGGCGATCAGCGTCCTGGTGCTGGGCGCGGTGTTCGTGCAGCGGTTCCGGCGCCGCATCGCGGAAACGCACGAAGCCCGCTGGCGCCACCGCAGAAGCTCCGGCGACGGGCCAAGGGACCGCCGCCCGTGAGCGTCGCCCGCCCCATCGCCCGCCGCATCTTCCGCGGCTACGAAACCTATCGGCAGGCGTTTCAGAACATCACCCTCGCCGCCCGCAGCCGCTTCGAGAACGCCGACTGGCTGGCGGTGCAAGACGCCAGCGCCGAGCGACTGGCCTCATACCACCACCACGTCGACCGCACCGCCGAGGACATCGCCGGTATGGCGGACGCGCCCATCGGGCCGGACCTGTGGCGGGAGGTCCGGGCGGCATACGCCGAGTTGATCGGCAGCGAGTACAACGCCGAGCTCTTCGAGACGTTCTACAACTCGGTTCATCGCACGCTCACCGACGATGCCGACGTCACCGACACCGAGATGTTCGTCACCAGCAATCATCCAACCCCGCCGCTGGATCCGGCCGAGTCCCTGACCATCACCTACCGGCCGGAGCGCGGCATCGTCGAGATGATGCGGGACATCGCCCGCGACCTGCCGCTGGAACGGCCTTGGGAGAACCAGGAGCGAGACATAGCCAACGTGCTGCGCTCCCTGGCGGAAGCCCGCCCCGAGATCGACGGCATCGAGGGCGTCTCGGTGGAAATGCTGCGCTCCATCTTCTTCCGCAACAAAGGCGCGTATCTGGTGGGCCGGCTCAGCTACCGCGGGCAGAGCTGGCCGCTGGCGCTGCCGCTGCTGCTCGACGAGCAACGACGGCTCTACATCGACACCCTGATTTGCGATGAGGACGAGCTGTCGATCATGTTCAGCTTCACTCGCGCCTATTTCATGGTGCACACCAACTACCCCCACGCCCTGGTGGATTTCCTGCGCACCCTGCTGCCCAACAAGCAGCGCTCGGAGCTGTACGCATCCCTCGGGCTGCACAAGCACGGCAAAACGGTGTTCTACCGTGACCTGCTCGAGCACCTGGCTCGCTCCGACGATGCGTTCGTGATCGCGCCCGGCATCCGCGGCATGGTGATGACGGTCTTCTCGCTGCCGTCGTTTCAGACCGTATTCAAGATCATCAAGGACCGCTTTCCGCCGCAGAAGAACATCACCCGCGAGGGCGTGCGAGAGAAGTACTACATCGTCAAACGCCACGACCGGGTGGGCCGCATGGCCGACACTCAGGAGTTCCAGAACCTGATCCTGCCGCGGGATCGGTTCAGCGACGCGCTGATCGAGGAGCTCGAACGCGAGGCAGCGAGCTCGGTGGCGGTCACAGAGCGCGAGGTGAAGATCAGCCACGTATACACCGAGCGGCTGATGACGCCGCTGAACCTCTACATCGAGACCGCCGACGAGGATGCCTTGAGGGAAGCGCTCGACGAGTACGGCAACGCCATCAAGCAGCTCGCTGCCGCCAACATCTTTCCCGGCGACATGCTGCTCAAGAATTTCGGCATCACCCGCCACGGACGGGTGGTGTTCTACGACTACGACGAGATCTGCTATCTGACGGACGTGAACTTCCGCAAGGTTCCGGAGCCGCAAACGCCGGAGCAGGAGATGGCCGCCGAGCCGTGGTTCACGGTGGGGCAGAACGACGTGTTTCCGGAGGAGTTCCGGCGCTTTTTGTTCGGGCGCCCGCACATCAAACGCATGTTCGAGGAGATGCACGGCGAGCTGTTCGACGCGGACTACTGGCGCTCGCTCCAGAGCGCCATCGAGGACGGCAAGGTGATGGACGTTTTCCCTTACCGGCGCAAGAAACGTTTCCTCCGCCACCCCGATCCCTGACCGTCGTTTGTTGGACACCGGCTGGCCAAGCCGCGGGCAAAAGTTCACAATCCCGCCCACGGATCGAGGAGAGCAGCCGTGCAGCGCACGACATCGGTCAGGAATCAGATCGCCCCGCTGCTGGATCGGCTGATCCACCAGCTGGACGCCGAGGGCAGCGCCACCCAGCGCGCCTACTTCCTGCGGATCCGCCGCGAGCTGGAACAGGCCCAGCACGACCTCGAGCTGGCAACGCCCATCCGCGAGCTCACGTCCACCACCGCCGTCGGCTTCAGCTTCTCCTCCGATGCCGGCGCACTGATCGCCCGGATCCTCGAAAAGGCCGAAGAGCTCGGGCGGGATCTCGACGTGCCGCCCCAGACGCTGCACTGAGACCGCGGCGGTGCGCGTCGCAGAAATACACCGCTACCCCGTCAAGAGCATGCAGGGCGAGCGTCTGATGAGCGCCGCGGTGGGCGAGCTGGGAATCCCCGGCGACCGCGCCTGGACGTTGTGGGACGAACGCGAGGATGTCCGCACCGACGCCAAGCGCCTGCCGCTGCTGATGTCGCTCCGCGCGCGTTTCGCCGGTGAGCCCGACGCGGCCCGGCGTTCCCCGGAGGTGTGGATCGATACCGCCGACGGGCGCTTCTCCAGCTCGGCCCCCGACGCGAACGAGCGATTGAGCCGCGTGCTGGCGCACCCGGTGTCGCTGCGCCCGCTTCCAGAGCTCGATCCGGCGTCCCCGACCACCTACTTCGACGCGTTCCCGCTGCTGATCATGACCACCGGCGGACTCCGCGCGCTGGCGCGGGCGGCCCGAGCATCCGGGCTCGAGGCCCGATTCGACGTCCGCCGGTTCCGGCCCAATC
>JBMCWS010000131.1:0-4490 GCA_048621375.1 Pseudomonadota bacterium
CTGCCCCGGCGCTCCCGGGTCGTAGCTGATGGGGGTGTTGCCGGCGAGGATGTTCACCCCCGGCGCGGTGACGTCGGGCTTGATGATGTCGCCGGTGAGCAGGTTCGGCCCCCGGGACGAGAATGCGGCCATCCACGGCGCCTCGATGGGGCTGAACGCGCCACCCGCGATTCTCGCGGTGGGCTCCGCGGTCGCGGCGATGTAGGTCTTGATGGCCAGCCCGTCGGTGTTGTTCACGTGCACCGACGGCACCAGGTGCAGGTCGGTGTTCCGGGTATCGGCGTCGTCCGCGTTGTAGAGGATCATGCCGGCGCCGCCGGCCTCGGCCACCGCCTCGCTCTTGGCGACCCGGGCGATCTCGCCGCGCAGGCAGAGCACGATGTTGCCGGCCACCATCGCCGGATCCAGTGCCCCCGGATTGCAGAGGGCGTCGCCGGCGGCCGCGGCGTCCACCAGCGGAAGCTCGTCGCTGCCGCCGGTGATGCTGGCGCCGAAGTATTCCGCGCCGGCGCCGGTGGTCACCGAGCCCTGGAACGTGCGGTTCTGGGTGCTCGCCCCCACCGAGGTGACCCAGGGGATCGAGGCGGGGGAGCCGATGGTGGCGGCCTCCGGGCCGCTGTTGCCGTTGGAGGTCGCCACGTGCACCCCGGCGTCTGCCGCGAACAGGAACGCCACGTCGTCGGCCCCGATGGCGAAGCTCGACGAGCCGATGGAGTAGTTGATCACGTCCACGCCGTCGGCCACTGCCTGATCGATGGCCGCGGCCAGGTCGGAGCCGAAGCCGCCGAGCTTGCCGAGACCCTTGTAGGCGATGATGCGGGCGCGGGGCGCGATGCCGGCGACGTCGCCGAAGTCGCGGTCGAAGATGGTCGCCTGCACCCCGGCATTGCCGGCGGCGGTGGAGGCGGTATGGGTGCCGTGGCCGGAGTCGTCCCGGGCCGACCAGAACTCGTCCGGGTCGGCGCCGATGAGCGCCCGGTAGGTGGTGGCCATGTCGCGCGCGCCCAGCAGCTTGCCGTTGCAGTCGAACGGCTGGTCGTCCGGGTGGTGGGCGGTGTTGCCGAACTCGCACGGCACGTCGGTGTCCAGCGGCGTGTAGCTGCCGTCGTCGGCGAACGACGGGTGCTCGGGCCAGATGCCGGTGTCGATGACGCCCACCACGACGTTCTCGCCGTCGTAGCCCTTGAGGTACGGCCCGCCGGGCGCCGTCAGCTCGAGGTACTCCGGACTGTTCTCGGTCATCGGCTGTTGCAGCTCGTCCGGTATCACCAGGGCGACGTCTTTCTGCATGGCGAGCCGGCCGGCTTCCTCGTGGCTCATCCGCACGGCGAAGCCGTTGAGCGCCATGGTGTAGTCGTGGGTCCGGCGTTTTCGTGGGACGCCGGCGCGCTGCATCGCGCCCCGGTGCCCTTTCTCGAGGAAACGCTGGTACTTGCGCACGTGAGCGCTGTTCGGGTTGATCTTGTGACCCTGGCCCGGCCTGGTGGCGGGATAGCCGCGGATGTCGCCTTCGTAGGCGATCACCGGCTCGGGGTGCATGATGACCACGTACGAGTCGTGGTCGGACTTGCCCAGCAGCTTGGCGGCGTGCGCGCCGGCGGACAAAGCCGCGAACGCCAGCGCCAACGCGAGCGTTGTGAGTAGCTTCGACATTGAGGAGCCCCCCGGAATCCGAATGAGTGTGCGCCGGCACTGCTCGAACCCGACCCCCTGGTCGTGAGTATCCAACGCACGGGGCCGGGCGTCCAGTGCGATGTTATGAAAGATCAATGGACGCCGGCCGGAGGAGGGTGGCTCGCAGTCGCCCGCGGCGCCGTGAACCCGTACCATCGTCACCATCGGATCACGAGGAGCGGGCAGTGCGTGAGAACAAGGCGTTGAGCGCCTGGCGCCAGGGACGCCAGACCGTGGGGTGCTGGCTGTCGCTGGCGAACCCCTTCACCGCCGAGGCGTTGTCGAGCCTCGGCTTCGACTGGGTGTGCGTCGACCTCCAGCACGGGCTGGTGGACTATTCAGACCTGACCCGGATGCTGCCGGCGATCTCCGCAACCGCGGCGGTGCCGCTGGTCCGGGTGGCCTGGAACGAGCCGTCGCAGATCATGAAGGCGCTGGATGCCGGCGCCTACGGGGTGATCGTGCCCATGATCAACAGCCGCGCCGAGGCCGAGCGCGCGGTGTCGGCGAGCCGGTACCCGCCGGACGGCGTGCGTTCCTTCGGGCCGCTGCGGGCGGCGGTGTACGGCGGGCGCGACTACGCCCAGGAGGCCAACGGCCAGCTCGCTTGTATCGCCATGATCGAGACGCTGGAGGGGCTCGCCAACCTCGACGACATCGTCGCCACCCCGGGGCTCGACGCGGTGTACGTGGGGCCGGCGGACCTGGCGCTGGCCCTGGGGCTGCCGGCGCTGGGCGATCAGGAGCACCCGGACCACGCGGCGGCCATCCACCGTATCTTCGATGCCTGCCGCGCGGCCGGCGTTGCCGTGGGTATCCACACGTCGAGCCGGGCGTTCTCGAAGAAGTACCTGGCGGCGGGATTCGATTTCGTCACCCTGGGCAGCGACGCCGGCTACATGCTGCGCGGCGCCGGCGCGGATCTCGAGGCGGCTCGAAACCCGGACCGCGACCGCTAACGCCGCGCTCAGTCGCGGCTGCAGGGGGCGCCGACGGTCTCCACCGTCTCGAGCAGCTCGTCGATGCGGAACGGCTTGGTGAGGAACGCATCGATCCCCTGGTGCTCGCCCCAGCGGGCGGCCTCGGCGGGCGGGGCGAATCCGGTGATGAGCACCACGGGCAGATCCGGCTCGTGGGTCCTGGCCTGCTCGGCGAGCTCCTGGCCGTTCATCAGCGGCATGTTCTGGTCGGTGATCAGCACGGTCACGTCGCCGTGGTGCGACTGCAGATAGCGCAGCGCGTTGGGGCTGTCGTTGAAGACCCGGACCTCGTAGCCGGCGTTGCGCAGCACCTCGCCGATGAAGTTGCCCACCGAGACCTCGTCGTCCACCACCATCACCAGGCCCGGCTCGGGCTCCGGCTCGGCGGCGGCGCCGTTGGCCAGCGTCTCGTCGGCGCCCACGGTGGGGAGGTGGACGTCGAACGTCGTCCCGGTGCCGACCTCGGAGCGCACGGTGACGTGACCGTGGTACTCGTGGATCAGGTTGTTGATGAGCCACAGCCCGATGCCGGTGCCCTTACCCGGCGCGCGGGTAGTGAAATACATGTCGAACATGCGCGGGCGCACCTCCTCGGCGATGCCGTGGCCGCTGTCGGTGACCGAGAGGACCACGTGGGGCGCGTGCAGGGTCTCGCCGCAGGCGGCGCAGGGGGTGGACTGCTCCCCGCGCGCCAGGGTGACGAGAATGTGGCCGGGCCCGGCGATGGCGTCGCGGGCGTTCACCAGCAGGTTGATGATGATCTGCTGGAGCTGCACCGGGTCGGCCTGCACCGGGGCGAGGCCCTCGTCCACCTCGGTGTGAATGTCGATGTGCCCGGGGATGGCGGCGCGCAGCATGCGCGAGACGTCACTGATGGCGGCGGCGACGTCCACCGGCTGGGGCTCGCCGCGGTGCGCCCGGGTGAAGGTGAGGAGCTGCGAAATGAGATCGCGCGCGCGGTTGCCCGCCGCCACTACCTCGCCGAGGTAGCCGTCGGTCTGCTCGGCGCTGAACTGGGCCCGCGAGGCCTGCACCAGCTCGGCGTAGCCGATCATGCTGGCGAGGATGTTGTTGAAATCGTGGGCGATGCCGCCGGCGAGCTGGCCGATGGCTTCCATCTTGCTGCCCTGTTGCAGCCGGTTCTGCAGATTGAGCCGGTCCATCTCTGCCTGACGCGCCTCGGTGCGGTCGTGCACGGTGGCGAGCAGGCACAGCTCGTCGTCCAGGGTCAGGGTCTTGGCCGAGAGCTCCAGGTGGCGGACGCCGTCGGGGGCTTCCCGGTCCAGGGCGATGGTCTTGATCTCGTCGCCCTGGGCCACCCGGCGGATGAACTCCGCCCGGGTTCCGGTGCTCTCGAACAGAAACGCGTCCGTCTCCTGCCCCTCGGCGCCGAGCAGGCCCTGAATGCGGCGGAAGCTCTGGTTGGCCTCGAGCAGGCGGCCGCTGTCGAGCCGGGCGATATAGCTCGCGTCCGGCGAGTCCATGAACAGCCCGTAGAACTTCATCCGGCTCTGGGCCAGCTCGCGCTGGGTGCGCCGGGCCTCGGTGACGTCGCGCAGCACCCCGTAGGTGCCGACGAAGCGCCCGGTCTGATGCGCGTCGCGATCCTCGTAGAGCCCGGTGGCGGAGAACTCGAGCACCCGCAGCTCGTCCGGCGCCGGCCGGTACTCGAACTCGAAATGGCGGGTGGCGCGCTCGCCGGTGCGGCGTTCGTTGAAGTGGTAGTACAGCGCCTCGGCCAGCTCGGGGCCCACCACCTCCTGCCACGGGCGGCCTTCCACGTCGGTCGGCGCGTGATCGATGACCTCGTTCAGGGGCCGGTTGGCGAACGTGAAC
>JBMCWS010000132.1:0-4425 GCA_048621375.1 Pseudomonadota bacterium
GCTCGGGCTCATGAAGGCGCAGACGGTGAAAAACGCCGTCATCGTGCCCACCGGCGCCAAGGGCGGTTTCGTGGTGCGCCGCCCCGCCGGTGACCCGGAAGCCTTCCGCCGTCAGGGCGTCGCTGCCTATCGAGACTTCATCCGCGGGCTGCTCGACGTCACCGACGACGTGGTGGACGGCGCGCCGGTCCACCCGCCGGACGTCCGCTGTCACGACGGCGCCGACCCGTATCTGGTGGTGGCCGCCGACAAGGGCACCGCCACTTTCTCCGACACCGCCAACGCCGTGGCCGCCGAGTACGGTTTCTGGCTCGGGGATGCCTTCGCCTCGGGCGGCTCGAACGGCTACGACCACAAACGGATGGGTATCACCGCCCGCGGCGCCTGGATATCGGTGCAGCGCCACTTCGCCGAACGGGGCATCGACGTGCAGCACGACCCGGTGACGGTGCTCGGCATCGGCGACATGTCGGGTGACGTGTTCGGCAACGGCATGCTGCGCTCACCCGCCGTGCGCCTGCTGGCGGCGTTCAATCACCGCCACGTCTTTCTCGATCCCGACCCCGACCCGGAGCGCGCCTTCTCCGAGCGCGAGCGCCTGTTCGCCCTGCCGCGGTCGAGCTGGGCCGACTACGACCCCGCCGCCATCTCCGCCGGCGGCGGCGTCCACGACCGCACGGCCAAGTCCATCCCGTTGTCGGAGCCCGTGCGCGCCGCGTTCGACATTGACGCCGAGCGGCTCGCCCCGGACGAGCTCATCCGCGCGCTGCTGGCATCGCCGGTGGCGTTGATCTGGAACGGCGGCATCGGCACCTACGTGAAGGCCGCGAGCGAGAGTCACGACGAGGTGGGTGACCGCGCCAACGACGGCGTGCGTATCGACGCCGAATCCCTGCGCTGCCGGGTGATCGGCGAAGGGGGCAACCTGGGGGTCACCCAGCGCGGCCGTATCGTATTCGCCCTCGCCGGCGGCGCCATCAACGCCGACTTCGTCGACAACTCCGCCGGGGTCGACTGCTCCGACCACGAAGTGAACATCAAGATCGCCCTCGACCAGCTCGTCGCCGACGGCGAGCTGACGCACAAACACCGCAACGAGCTGCTCGAAGACATGCAGAACGAGGTGGCCGAGCTGGTGCTCGCCAACAACTACCGCCAGGCCCGCCTGTTGAGTCTGGCGGAACGCCAGGTACGCGACCACGAAGCCGAGTACCGGCGCTTCATCGCCCTGATGGAGACCAGCGAGGGGCTGGACCGCAACCTGGAGGCGCTGCCCACGGACGAGGCGCTGCTCGAGCGCATCACGGAGGGACGGACCCTCACCCGCCCGGAGCTGGCAGTGCTGATGGCGTTCGCCAAGACCCACGTTAAGAACGCGCTGGACGACACGCGCTTGCTGGACGACCCGGCCATCCACCGGGAGATCTTCGAGCCGTTCCCCCGACTGCTCGGGGAACGGTATCCCGCCGCCGTCACCGGGCACCGGCTGGCCCGGGAGATCGCCGCCACCCAGCTCGCCAACGACGTGGTGCACCACATGGGCATCACCTTCGTCACGCACCTCATGGAATTCGTGGGGGCCACGGTGAGCGAGATCGTCCACGCATACCGCAGCGCCTCGGTGTGCTTCCGCCTGCGCGACAGCTTCCGGCAGGTGGAAACCGCCGACGGCGCCGACACCCTCACCCAGCTGGAGGCCCTCGCCGAGCTGGTGCGACTGGGCCGCCGGGCTACCCGATGGCTGCTCCGTCACGAACGCGCCGACCTTGACGTGGCGCTGCTCACCGACCGGTATCGCGACGCCGTCGACTCACTTCGGGCCGAGCGCGAGGCGTTGTTCAGCAACGCGGCGCAGCAACGCCGCCAGCAACAGCTCCGGCAACTGCACGAGCGCGGGTTGCCGGAAGCGACGGCGGCGGAGATTGCCGGGGCCGCGGAGCTCGCCACGGCGCTGACGGTGATCGCGGCCGCCCACGCCTGCGGCGCCCGCCCTGCCGAGCTGGTGCGGGTTTACGGCGAGCTGGGGGCACGGCTGGGCCTCGAATGGCTGATCGAGCGGGTGGCGCAGCTTACCCCCGGAAGCCACTGGCAGGCCATGGAACGAGACTCACTGGTGGACGATCTGGTCACCGAGCAGGGCCGGCTCGCGGCCCGGGTCCATCAGCAGTGCGGCGGCGACGTGGCCGCGTGGCTGCAGTCGAACGCGGCGGTGCTGGCGGGCTGGAACCGCACCATGGAGGATGCGCGGCATGCCGCAACCGCGGACTTCTCCCTCTACGCCGTGACCTGCCGCAAGCTCATCGAGCTCGGCCGCCGCGTCTGATCAGGCGACGTACCGGGTCGGATCCGCCACCCCCGCCGCCGTGAATCCCTCCCGACGCAGGCGGCAACTGTCGCAGCGGCCGCAGGCCGCGCCGGACGGATCGGGCTGATAACAGGAGACGGTGAGCGCGTAGTCCACACCCAGAGCCATGCCGCGGCGGATGATCGCGGCCTTGGTTTCGTCGATCAGCGGCGCGTGGATCTCGAAGGGCTCTCCGGACACCCCGGCCCGCGTCGCCACGTTCGCCAGCGCCTCGAAAGCGCACACGAACTCCGGCCGGCAATCCGGATAGCCGGAGTAATCCACCGCGTTGACGCCGAGGAAGATGTGCCGCGCCTCGAGCACCTCGGCCCACGCCAGCGCCAGAGAAAGAAACACCGTGTTGCGGGCGGGCACGTAGGTGACGGGAATGGCGTCGGAAGGCGTCTCGGGTACGTCGATCCCCGGATCCGTGAGGGCGGAGCCGCCGAAGGCGGCGAGGTCTATGGGGATGACCCGGTGCTCCGCCGCGCCCCCCTGCCGCGCCACCGCCCGGGCCGCATCGAGCTCCACCGCATGGCGCTGACCGTAGGCGAACGACAGCGCGTGGCAGCGATAGCCCGCATCCCGCGCCACCGCCAGAGTGGTGGCCGAGTCGAGTCCGCCGGAGAGCAGCACCACCGCCTTCATCGCCTCACCGTCCCGGCTCGTCGCCCCAGAGGTATTTGTGCAGCTGCACCTGCATTCGTACGGTCAGGCGGTCCGCTACGATCCAGTCCGCCAGGGTCCCCGGTTCCAGCCCCGGCGTGCACGGCGAGAACAACACTTCCCCGAAACGCTCGCCGAGCCCCAGCTCGTCGCATTTGAGCTTCGCCCAGTCGTAGTCCCGGCGATCGCAGATCACGAACTTGACCTGATCGCGGCCACCGCAGTGGGCGAGGTTACACCAGCGATTGCGCGCGGATTCCCCGGAACCGGGGGTTTTGATGTCGAGGACCTTCACCACCCGGGAATCCACCGTGGAGACGTCCAGGGCACCACTGGTCTCGAGCGACACCACCAGGCCGTGGTCGCAGAGGGTCTCGAGCAGCCCCGTCACGCCGGGCTGCGCCAGAGGCTCCCCGCCGGTCACGGTGACGTGAGAGACCCCGTAGCTCCGCACCTGCTCAACCACGTGCGCCACGGTCATGGCCGCCCCCCCGGTGAACGCGTATTCGGTGTCGCAGTAGCCGCAACGCAGCGGACAACCGGTGAGCCGCACGAACACGGTGGGCAGCCCCGTGAAGCTGGTCTCACCCTGCAGGGACAGGAAAATCTCGGTTATGCGCAGAGAGTCAGCCACGGCGGCCTCGCGGGTGGACGTTACAGCTCCGCCAGATAGGTCTCGGCCAGGCCCGCTGCCGAGGAATCCGGGTACTCCTCGCGAACCCGGTTCAGGTGCTCGCGCGCCTGCTCGACATCGCCCAGCCGATGGTAGACGACGCCGAGCTTGTAGAGTGACCCCGGCACTTTCTGGTGATCCGGATAGACATTGGTCACCTGGGCGAAGTACTCGCGCGCCTTCTCGTTCTCGTCCTGAGCGAGATACAGCTCTCCCAGCCAGTACAGCGCATTCGGCGTGTACATGCCATTGGGGTACTCGTCGAGAAACGCCTCGAATGCCCGTGCCGAGGCGGCGAACTCGCGCTCCTCCATCAGGGCGAAGGCGTCCGCGTAGGCTGCGCGCTCGCTGTTGCCGCCCCGCGCGGACGGCCGCGGCGCCGGCCTATCGCCGTCCCGGGCGCCCTCGCCGTCGGCGCCCTCGCCGTCGGCGCCCTCGCCGCCCTCGCCGCCCTCGCCGTCGGTGGAACCGCCGCCGTTGCCACCGCCCCCGGTCTCGCCGCGCAGCGCCTGAATGCGCCGATCGAGGTCGAGATACTGCTCCTGCTGATCGCGGGAGAGGCGCTCGATGCGATGCTGCTGCTCTTCCACCTGGCCCCGCAGAGCCTGCACTTCCCGCTGCAGAACCTGGACCTGATGAAACAAGCGCGCGAGTTGGCTGGCCTCTGCGCCGGATTCTCCGGCGGCACCGGATTCTCCGGCGGCACCGGATTCTCCGGCGGCACCGGATTCTCCGGCGGCAC
>JBMCWS010000133.1:0-4252 GCA_048621375.1 Pseudomonadota bacterium
GCGCGCGCGGCGATCCAGTCATGCCGCTCGGCCGCGAGCTCGCGCTCGAGCGCCGCCACGCGTTCGGCCTGCACCTCCACGGCATCGTCGAGGGAGCTGTTGAAGCGCTGCCAGAGCCGTAGATCCGCCGCGCGCACGCCGTCGGCACCGGCACGCGACAGGCGCTGGTGATACTCCGCCTGCAGCCGCGACAGCTCGTCCACCTGCGCGCCGGCACCATCGGTGGCCGCGCGCCGCTCGCTGAGCCGTTTCCGGAGGCGCTGCTCGCGCAGCTCGAGCACCCGGACCAGGGTGCGCAGCTTCGCCGGATCCCGGGCCATTTAAGCGCCCGGACGATCGGGCGCCGCGCCCGGACTTACCTCGACGGGCTCCATCAAGGCAGCGAGCGCGCTTCGCGCGGTCTCCAGATCCACCGGCTCGGCCGCGTCCTGGGCCACGAAATCGCGGAGTCGCGGTTGCACAGTCACCGCCTGATCGGTGACGGGGTCGGCACCGGGAGCGTAGGCGCCGACGCTGATCAGGTCTTCCTGCTCGCGGTAGCGGCCCCAGAGCTGCTTGAACAAGCGGGCGGCACGCTGCTGCTCGTCGCGGCTGACCCGCGACATCACCCGGCTTATGGAGGCCGAGACGTCGATGGCGGGATAGAGCCCGGCGTCCGCCAGGCCGCGGTCGAGCACGATGTGACCGTCGAGAATGGCGCGGGCGGCATCCGCTACCGGCTCCTGGAGATCGTCCTCCTCGGTGAGCACCGTGTACACCGCGGTGATGGAGCCACCGCCGGCAACACAGCCCGCGCGCTCCACCAGCCGCGGCAGCATTCGGAACACGGACGGCGTATAGCCTTTGGTAGTGGGGGGCTCTCCGGCCGCCAGACCGACCTCCCGCTGGGCCTGGGCCACCCGGGTCAGGGAATCCATCATCAGCAGCACCCGTTTGCCTTCTGCCCGGTAGCGCTCCGCCACCCGGGTCGCCGCGAATGCGGCCCGAATGCGCATCACCGGCGAGTCGTCCGCCGGCGACGCGACCACCACGGCATTTTCGAGCCCGACGCCGAGGTTCTCTTCCACGAACTCGCGAACCTCGCGGCCGCGCTCGCCCACCAGTCCCACGACCACCACGTCGGCTCGGGCGAATCGACCGATCATCCCCAGAAGCACACTCTTGCCCACGCCGCTGCCCGCGAACAAACCGATCCGCTGGCCAGTGCCCACGGTGAGCAGAGCGTTGACGGCGCGAATCCCCAGATCGAACGGCTCCGTCACCGGGGGACGCTCGAGTGGATTGATGCGCTCCTCCACGAGCTGCTCGCGTCCGCCCACAGGCAGGGGTGGGCCGCCATCCACCGGCTCCAGCAGGCCGTTCAGCACCCGGCCGGGCAGGCTGTCGATGCACGGTTCCCGCCGCCCCCGGGCCGGCGACACCAGCGCGCCCGCAGTCAGGCCATGAACCTCCCCCAGGGGCTGCACCAGGATGCCGTCTTCCTCGAGGCCGATCACCTCGCCGTCCACGCACCGGTCCGGCAGATGCATGCGGCAACGCGCACCGAGCCCGAGGGCGCACCCGCTGACGGCAATGGTCTCGCCGATGACCCGCCGCACCCGGCCCTTGAGCTCGAAGCGCGGCGGCTGCGCCGCCGCACCCCGCGCCAGGGCCCGCGTCACCTGCTCAAGCGCCGAGGTCACCACGCACCTCTGCGAAAACCTCGTCCATCACCGCCATCGGGTCGAATTCCGCCGCGCACGCGGCGACCCGGATCGAGATGCCGCAGGGCGGCACCTCCGGGTCCGGGTGCATGGGCACCGCGTCCAGTCCCGCCGCCTGCAGCCAGGCGTGGTCCTGTGGATTCAGGTGAACCTCCGCGCTCTCCGTGCCGGTCTCCAGACGCGCCAGCCCCTCGTTCAGCACGTGCTCGAACGTCTCCGGCGAGGTGCGCAGCTCGCACCCCACCACGCGACGGCAGAGGGCGTGGGCGGCGTCGGCGAGGCCGGCGGCGTCCCGGTCCCGCGTCTCGCGCCGCAGCTCGTCCAGGGCGCGCAGGCTTTCCTCGAGCCGACCCCGCAGCGCCGACAGCTCGGCGGCCAGTTCCCGGCGCCCCTCGTCGAGGCCGCGCTCGTAGCCCTCCCGGTGCCCCCGCTCCCGGGCCTCGCGCTCGACCTCCTCGGCGCACACTGCCGGCGCCGCGCGCTCCTCGAGGCTCGGCCACACGAAAGCTTCGCTCATGACGTCTCCCAAGGTGCCTCCCGCTTCAGATCATTTCCTCGGTGGTATTGCCCAGCACGATCTCGCCGCTGTCCGCGAGCCGGCGGGCAATACCGAGTATCTCGCGCTGGGCGGCCTCCACGTCCGAGAGTCGCACCGGGCCCATCACCTCCATGTCCTCGAGCAGCAGCTCGGCCGCCCGCTTCGAGATGTTGCTGATGATGCGATCCTTCACCCGGTCGTCGGCGCCCTTCAACGCGAGCTTCAGGCCGTCGTTGGAGATCTCGCGGAGCAGGGTCTGGATGTCGCGGTCCTCCACGTCGGCCAGATCCGAGAACACGAACATGAGGTCCTCGATTTCCTGGCCGAGCGGCTCGTTGCTGCCCTTGATGCTGGCCATCACTTCCTCCTCGACCCGGGAATCCAGGCCGTTGAGGATCTCCGCGGCCACCTTCTTCCCGCCAAACGCCATGAACCGGTTCGAGGTGAGCCCCACCAGCTCCTGCTCCACGATCTCGTTCACCTCGCGCAGGGCATTCGGCGACAGCGAATCCAGGGTCGCGATGCGCATGAGCAGATCCGCCCGCACCTCGTCGCTGCCGAAGTGGTCGAGCACCTGCGCCGCGTGGGCGGGCTCGAGATGCGACAGGATGATGGCCTGCACCTGAGGATGCTCTTTGGCCACGAATTCGGCGATACTGCGCGCATCCAGCCATCGCAGCTTGTCCAGGGCGTTGGTGTTCTCGCCGAAGATCCGCTCGAGCACTTCCATGGCCCGCTCCTCGCCCACGGCGTCCACGAGCATGCGCTTGAGGTACGTGGCCGAGTCCAGCGGTATGGTCGACTCCTGGCTCACTTCCTCGAGCAGCAGGTCGAGGGTCGAATCCACGTCCGTGCGTTTGACGTCGCTGAGCTGCGTCATGGCCCGACCGAGCTTGTGCACGCCTGGCGCATCCAGACACTTGAGCACGGCAGCGGCATCGCGCTCACCGAGGGTGAGCATGAGTATCGCCGCCCGCTCCAGCGGGCTTCGGTTCTTCAGTGCGGCCTGTTCACTCATTCGCCAACGTCCATTGCCTGACCACCCGAGCGACGGTCTCGGGCTTCTCCGCCACCATGCCCCGAACCGCCTCCAGCTTCTGTCCGTCGTCCGCCGGCGCCGGCAGGGCGTCGTCACCGGTCCGCGAGCCGCTCACCTGTCCCTGCCGGGATGCCAGCGCCAGGTGTTGCTGGGTGCGCAGGTTCTCCCCCGCCTTGCTCACGCTCTTGAACAGCGGCCGCAGCAACATCACCACGATCAGCAGGACGATGAGCGCGCCCAGCACCTGTTTCGACAGCTCCAGAAACCACGTCTCCGTCCAGAACGGCGCCGGCTCGACGGGCTCGGGCTCGGTGACGAGGAACGGGCTGCTCGCGACCGTCACCACGTCGCCGCGGTCCGCCCGGTAGCCGACCGCGGTCTGGACCAGCGAGGAGATCTCCGCGAGCTCCTCATCCGTCCAGCCGCTGGCGTCTTCGCCTTCGGCGGGCCGGGCGTCGTCGAGCACCACGGACACCGCGAGTCGCTCCAGGCGCCCCACCTGATGGCGGGTGTGACTGATGGTGCGGTCCACCTCGAAATTACGCGTGGCCCGCACCCGCGTCTGCTCGGGCTGCCCGGCGCCCGCCGCGGTCTCCTCTTCCTGCTCCGCGGTCTCCGGTGCCTGGGCCGGCGCCGGCGGCTGATTGCTGAGCGCGCCCGGCACCCCTTCCATCAGTTTCTCGAGCTGACGGGACTCCTCGAGGCTCTGCTCGCTGCGCAGAGCGCGGCGCTCCGGGTCGTAGCTCTCGCGCGTCTGCTCCGAGTCGGTGAAATCCATGGTGGCGTTCACTTCCGCCCGGAAGCGGTCGGGGCCGGCCACGGTGGTGAGCAAGCTGGCCACCTTGTCCTGCAGATGCGACTCCACACGATCCACATAGGCGAGCTGGCGTTCCGAACGCTCCAGGGACGGATCCGCGTCCCGACTGGAGAGAAGATCCCCCTCCTGATCCACCACCGCCACGTCCTCGGGGC
>JBMCWS010000134.1:0-3898 GCA_048621375.1 Pseudomonadota bacterium
ACCGGCTGCTGGTGAAGCGCGTGGTGGCGCGTCCCGGCGACCGCGTTGCCCTGCGCGACAACCGCCTGAGCATCAACGGCACACCCGCCCGCTACGAGCGCGTTCGCGAGCGGATGGCGGAGGGCGAGTCCCGGCCCGGGCACGTTCTCTACCGCGAGTCGATCCTCGGCAGTGAACGCTACGTCATGGTGCGGAATTCGCCCGGTGGCGACGGGGCCGGGTCATTCGGCCCGGTGCGTGTGCCGGAGGGGCATTTCCTCATGCTGGGGGACAACCGGGACCACAGTCGCGACTCCCGGGCCATCGGCTTCGTCCCGGAGCATCGGATTCTCGGCCGGGCGGGCACCGTGGCGTTCTCTCTCGACCACGACAATCACTACGCCCCGCGCCTGGACCGGTTCCTGGAGGCGCTGCTCTAGCTTAGCGGAACAGCCGCTTCAGCGCCCGCATCGCGGCGGCGCCGACCACCGCCAGCAGCACTACGCCCACCACCAGCAGCAGGCTGGCGAGGGCGTAGTCGAGCAGCGCGCCGACATCGAGGTCGAGCTCGCGGGCGAGCCAGGCGATGCCGGCGATAACGGCCACGGCAGCCAGGACGATGGTCCGGGTCAGCCGCTGATGGCGCCGGCCGGCGCCCTGGCGGCGCACCGGCGCCCCGCCTTCCGGACGCTCCTGCCGCGGCCTGCCCGCCACGAGCGCGCTCCCGTTCAGGCTCCGTCGCCGCCCTGCGCCGCGCCGGAGCCATCGCCGGACTGCGCCTCGCCGGACGCGGCCGCGCCGTCGCCGGATTCCACGTCCAGCAGCTCGACGTCGAAGATCAGCACGGAGTTCGGCGGCACCGAATCCCCCGCGCCGCGCTCGCCGTAGGCCAGCTCCGCCGGGACGTAAAGGCGATACTTGGCGCCCGGAGCCATGAGCTGCAGCCCCTCGGTCCAGCCGGGAATCACCCGGTCCAGCGGGAACGTGGCCGGCTCGCCCCGCTCGTAGGAGCTGTCGAACACGGTGCCGTCGACGAGCCGCCCTTCGTAATGGGTGGTGACCCGGTCGCTGGCCTCGGGCTGCGCGCCCTCGCCCTGCTCGAGCACCTCGTACTGAAGGCCCGAGTCCAGCGTCACCACGTCCTCGCGCTGGGCATTCTCTTCCAGGAATGCCTCACCTTCTTCCAGGTTCGCCTGGGCCTCGTTCGCCATTTCCGTCTGCCGCGCCTGCATCATCTCCATGAGCACACGCTCGGCCTCCTGATCGCTCACCCGGGCGTCCTCGCCGGTGAGCCGGTCGTTGACGCCGCGCACGAACGCTTCGCGGCTGATCCCGTCACCGAACTGGCTCTGCACGTTCTCGGCGAAGCGATACCCCAGGCTGTAGCTGGCCTTGGCGGAATCGTCCTCGAGCGCGGCCTGCTCCGCGCCGCCGTTGCCGCCGTCGCCGCCATTGCCGCCCGTGCCCCCGCAGCCCGCTGTCAGCGCGAGAACGGCCGCCGCAGCGGCTGCCGCGAATGGCGCGCGCAGCGGCGCGCGCCGGCCCGTTCGATGATCATGTGCAAACTGCATATCCTGCTCCTTGCTCCCGGTTGCCCGTGGTCTGAACGCCGGGTTACATTCAGATCAATGTGGCCGTGTGGGTGATTGGCTAGTCTCCAGAGAATCGTGCGCTTCGCGCCCACCCCGCGGGACACGAGAGACGAAGGGAACCTCGGGCGGCCGTCGATATCTCATGTGTGACGGCATCCGGTACGAAGCAGGGGCAGCAGCCCCGCCTCGGTACCCGAAGCCAAGCCCATCCGGACATGGGCATCTAAACACAAGTCCAACGGACACGTAAGGACTTTCAAACCACCGACAGCACAGGCTGGAAGTACCCAATGCAGCTCACGAAACGCCAACGGCTCCACCACGCGTCCGCCCGCCCCCGTGGCGTGCTCGCCCCGTTCACCGCGCTGCTGCTCAGCGTCGCTCTGCTGGGCGCACCGGGCGTTCAGGCGACGCCCGCAGCAGCCGAAAGCGGCCATGACGGCAACCAGCACATCGCCTACGACACCCCGGGCGACGCCCTCGATCTGGAGCCGCTCGACGCGCACCCCCGCACGCTGCTGACCATCGTCGAGCAACTCCGGCAAAACCATTACGTCGACAGGAAGCTGAACGACGAGCTGTCCGGTGAGATTTTCGACAACTACCTGGAGATGCTCGACGGCAATCGCATGTATTTCCTCGCCTCGGACGTCGAAGAGCTCGAGGCGTACCGTCACGAGCTCGACGATGCCCTGGTCCGCGGCGATCTCGAGCCGGCCTTCGAGATCTTCAACCTCTATCAGCAGCGCCTGACCGAGCGGCTGGAGTTCCTGCTGTCCGAGCTCGACGACGGTGTCGCCGACCTCGATTTCTCCGCCGAGGAGACCATGAGCACGGACCGCACCGACGCCCCCTGGCCGGACACCGAGAAGCAGCTGAACGACCTCTGGCGCAAGCGGCTCAAGGGCGCGGCGCTGAACCTCAAGCTGAGCGGCAAGCCCATGGAGGAAGTCCAGGAGCTGCTGACCAAGCGCTACAAAAACCGCCTGAATCAGGCCATGCAGGCGAAGAGCGAAGATGCCTTCCAGACCTACGTGAACGCTTTCGCCACCACGTTCGACCCGCACACCCAGTACTTCTCGCCGCGCACGTCCGAGAACTTCAACATCAACATGTCGCTTCAGCTCGAAGGCATCGGTGCGGTACTGAGCAACGAGGACGACTACACCTCGGTGGTGGAGCTGGTGCCGGCGGGTCCCGCGGACGAATCCGGCATGCTGCAGCCGGCGGATCGCATCGTCAGCGTCGGTCAGGGCGACGACGGCCCCCTCATCGACGTGGTGGGGTGGCGGCTCGACGACGTGGTGGAGCTGATTCGCGGGCCCAAGGACTCCACGGTACGGCTGGAGATCATCCCCCATACCGCCAGCGATACCACCACCCGCGTGATCACCATCACCCGGGACGCCGTGGAGCTGAAGGACCAGGAGGCACAGAAGAAGCTTTTGACCCTCGAGGCCGACGGTGAGAGCCACCGGATCGGCGTCATAGAGATTCCCACGTTCTACGCGGATTTCGAGGCGATGCAGAACGGCGACCCGAACTACAAGAGCACCACGCGTGACGTGCGCCGGCTCATCGAAGAGCTCAAGGCGGAGGACGTCGACGCGCTGGTGGTCGACCTGCGCAACAACGGCGGCGGCTCGCTGCAGGAAGCCGACACCATGACCGGGCTGTTCATCGAGTCCGGCCCGACGGTGCAGGTGAAATCCGCCGACCGGCGGCCGAGCATCTACACCGATTCCGACGACAGCGTCGCCTGGGAGGGGCCCATGGCGGTGCTGGTGAACCGCCTCTCGGCGTCGGCATCGGAGATTTTCGCGGGCGCCATCCAGGACTACGGCCGCGGCATCATCGTCGGCAGCCGGACCTTCGGCAAAGGCACCGTGCAGACCCTGGTGCCCCTGAACCGGGGGCAGCTCAAGCTCACGGCGGCCAAGTTCTACCGGGTTTCCGGCCAGAGCACCCAGCACCAGGGCATCATCCCGGACATCGAGTTTCCGGAGATCTACAACGCCGACCAGATCGGCGAGAGCTCACTGGACGATGCGCTGCCGTGGGACATGATCAAGCCGGCGGCGTATCCGCGCAGCGAGAAAATCCATCCGCTGCTCGCCGAGCTGAACGACCGCCACCGCCAGCGGGTGACCGATGATCCGGATTTCAAGTACATGCGGGCGCTGGCGCGCAAGAACGCCGCAGACGCCGAGCAGGACCGGGTGTCGTTGAACGAGTCCGAGCGGGAGGCCGAAAAGGCCCAGGAGGAGACCTGGCGGCTCGAGCTCGAGAACGCCCTGCGGGCGGCCAAGGGGGAGGAACCCCTGGAG
>JBMCWS010000135.1:0-3723 GCA_048621375.1 Pseudomonadota bacterium
GAGGAGGACGCCAGCGTCGATGCCGAACTGGTGGTCTACGGCCGGGTGCACGGGGTGGCGGGAACCGACCACCGGCGGCGCGACCTGATGGTGGCGCTGCTGTGGGGCATGCCGGTGGCGCTCGCCTTCGGGCTCCTGGCCGCGGTCGGCACCACGGTGACGACGCTGGTGGTCGCGGCCACCGGCGTGTGGTTCGGCGGCTGGGTCGACGCGCTCATCCAGCGGCTCACCGAAGTGAACATGATATTGCCGCTGCTGCCGGTCCTGGTGATGGTGGGCACGCTCTATTCCACCAGCATATGGGTGATGCTCGGCGTGGTCATTGCGCTCGGCATCTTTAGCGCCGGCATCAAGATGTACCGCGCCATGCTGCTGCCCATCCGGGTGGCCCCCTACATCGAGGCGGCGCGGGCCTATGGCGCCGGCAACGCCCGCGTCATCCTGCGCTACATGATTCCGCGCATCCTGCCCGTTCTGATCCCGACCTTCGTGACGCTGATCCCCACCTTCGTGTTCCTAGAGGCGTCGCTGGCGCTGCTGGGACTCGGCGATCCCGTGCTGCCGACCTGGGGCAAGATCCTCAATGACGCCCAGGCCCAGAGCGCGCTCTATCACGGCTATTACTACTGGGTGGTGGCGCCGGCGATCATGCTGATGCTGACCGGGCTCGGCTTCGCCATGCTGGGCTTCGCGCTGGACCGCATCTTCAATCCCCGGCTGAGGGCGATCTGAATGGGCAACGTGCTGCTGCGCGTGGAGGACCTGAAGCTGCAATATGCCAGCGAGCGCGGCATCGTGCGCGCCGTCGACGGGGTGAACTTCGACGTGCGCCGCGGCGAAGCGCTGGTGCTGCTGGGTGAATCGGGCTGCGGCAAGTCCTCGCTGGCCAAGGCGCTGATGCGGCTGACGCCGCGCAACCTGCATCATTTCTCCGGCCGCATCGAGCTCAACGGCACCGACGTCATGGCAATGCCGGAAGAGCGCTTCCGCCGCGAGGTGCGCTGGGTCACCATGTCGCTGGTCATGCAGGCGGCGATGAACTCGCTCAACCCGGTGGTGCGGGTGGGCGAGCAGGTGGCCGAGCCCTTGCGGGTGCACCTGGGCTGGAGCCGCACGCGGGCCTTCGAGCGGGCGGCGGAAGCCTTCGCCCAGGTCGGCGTGGCCAGCGATTTCCTGCAGCGCTACCCGTTCGAGCTGTCCGGCGGCATGCGCCAGCGCGTCGTCCTGGCTATGGCGCTGATCACCGAGCCCGACCTGGTGATCATGGACGAGCCGACGTCGGCGCTGGACGTGCTGACCCAGGCCAGCATCATGAACGTGCTCAAGCGCATCAAGCAGGAGCAGGGCACCAGCTTCATCCTGATCACCCACGATGTCGCCACCTCCAGCGAGATCGCCGACCGGGTGGCGCTGATGTATGCCGGACAGGTGGCGGAGTTCGCCGACGCCGCTCAGTTCTTCCGCGAGCCGGCCCACCCCTACGCCCGGCTGCTGATGGCCAGCGTGCCGCGGCTGCGCCAGGTCCAGCGGCCGGTCCATATCCCCGGTGAGCCGCCGAGCATGATCGAGCCGCCGACCACCTGCCGCTTTGCCGAGCGCTGTCCGGACCGCTTCGGCAAATGCGTCGAGAACCCGCCGCCGCTGCCGATCGGCGAGCGCCGCCGGGTGCGCTGCTGGCTGCACGAGAAGGAAACGGTGGCATGAGCGTAGCCGAGCCCGCGAGCGCGGTGGCCCCGGGGGCGGACGAGCCGATCCTGTCGGTGCGCGAGCTGCATACCTGGTTCGAGCTGCGCCAGTGGGGCTTCATCCGGGTCGGTTCGGTGAAGGCGGTGGACGGCGTCAGCTTCGATCTGAGGCGGGGTGAATCGGTGGCCTTCGTCGGCGAAAGCGGCTGCGGCAAGTCTTCGCTGGCGCGCACGCTGCTGGGCCTGCACCGGCCGACTCGCGGCGAGGTGGTGTTCGAGGGCCGCTCGCTCGGCGATCTCTCTACGGCGGGGCTCAAGGACTATCGGGCCCGCGTCGGCTATGTTCAGCAGGACCCCTACGGGGCGCTGCCGCCGTTCATGGACGTCGGCCGGATCCTGAGCGAGCCCTTGATCGTGCACGGGGTGCGCGACAAGGCCGAACGCCGGAAGCGGGCGAGGGAGGTTCTCGAGGAGGTGCGGCTGTCGCCGCCGGAAGAGTTCCTGGACAAGTTCCCGCACATGCTGAGCGGCGGCCAGCAGCAGCGCGTGGTGATCGCGCGCGCCCTGGTGCTGCGGCCGACCATGATCATCGCCGACGAGCCGGTGTCGATGCTCGACGCCTCGGTGCGGGTGGAGATCCTCAACCTGCTGCGCTCCATCCAGGTGGCGCGCAACCTGACGCTGGCCTTCATCACCCATGACCTGTCCACCGTGCGGCACTTCGCCGAACGCATCTTCGTCATGTACGCCGGCAACATCGTCGAGCAGGCGCAAGTGGAGGATTTGCTGGACCACCCGCAGCACCCCTACACGGAAGCGCTGCTGGCGGCCATCGCCGACCCCGATCCGGACAACGCCGCGCACCAGCGCGCCGTGCCGGGCGGCGAGCCGCCGAGCCTGCTGCATCCCCCGGCCGGCTGCCGCTTCCATCCGCGCTGCCCGTGGTGCGTCGCGGGCAAATCAGACGTCGACGAACCGCCGCTGTTCGAACCGCGCCCCAGCCACTATTCCGCCTGCTGGCTGCACGATCCGGCGATCCCCGATCCGAGGCGCGGCGGACGATGAAGCTGCTGGGACTGGCCGGAGCCGTCATGCTGGCTTCGCTGGCGCTGTTTCTCGCCATGGTCATCGGGCTGGTCGAGCCGAGCCTGGGGCTGTCGCTCGCCGGCTATGCCGCAATCTGTGCGGGCATGGTCATGGGCCTGGCGGGCGCGCTGCAGCGCGAAAGCGGCCGGCGCTGAGGGTCGCTTGACACTTACCGGGTTCCATGGTGTTGAACGCGTTGTCGTTGCCCCGTGAGGCGAGCGAAACGCCATATGGATGACCCTGCCATGCGAGATGCCCTCGACCCCGACAGGACGATCGGCGAACTGCGCGCCCTGCTGGCGAGCTATGAGGACCGGCTGTCCAGAACGTCCGAGACGGCTCCCGGGCACCATGCGACAAGGATCCGTAGTCCCGAACCGTTGTTCCTGATCAACGGCGTTGCCGTCGACCTGCGGGCGTCAGCCCGGAAAAACCTTGCCGAAATCGAGGCCCCCGATATCGTCGACTGCTTCCGGCCCCGGGAGCCCGAACGGTTCCAGTTCGTACTCAAGGTGGCGAGCGGCGTGTTCAGGGTCCACCCGCGCCAGGGCAAGGTGACGGCCGCCGTGGTCGGGCCGATCAGCGGCCCGGCGCCGGGCGGCGTGGTCGCCACCGTGCAGACCGCCCACAGCGCTGCGCCGCCGGTCAGGTTTCACATCGGCACGTGGCGGGGCGAGATCGACATCGGCGCCATCGAGGCGAAATTCGCCGCCACGGGGCGCCCGTGCGAGGAGCCGCCGTTTTTGACCGTGCCGCCGCGGCATCCGGGCTACATCGTGTCGACGGACAGCCCGCAGGTGCCCTCCGATGGAACGGCGCTTCCCGACGGGTCGGAGTCCGCCTGGAGCCTGGTGCTGGCCACCGTCGCCGATCCGCCGGACGAGATCTCCTTTGCCTGGGCGGAGTTTTCCGACGTCATCCTGCTCTTTCCCGGCGACAGCGGCTTCGAGGC
>JBMCWS010000136.1:0-3605 GCA_048621375.1 Pseudomonadota bacterium
GGCCTGCAGCAGCGCGCGCTGAGTGGCCGCGCTCACCCGATGACGCCGGCCCCAGACGTCCCGGTACTCCGGCTGGATGCCGTAGAGCTGCGCCAGCCGGGCGAGGTTCGAGGGCCCGGCCCGCCGTCCGCTACGCGAAGGCGGCCGCTCCACGTCAGTCATGGCCCGTCGCCTCCCCGTCGAGGGAGAACACCGCCGAGCGGGGCGGCAGCGTGCCGCCGGCGCCCGGCACACCGGGGGTGGCATGCACCCGGTGCGCCGGTAGCACGCCCACGTCGAAGGGCCGGGTGTCGAGGTTGGCGTGCAGGACGTAATGGCCGCCGTCCGCCAGCCGCCAGCGCGCCTCCAGCCCCCGGTCTTCCAGTACCCGGCCGCTGCCGCCGCCGGGCACCAGGCGCTCGAGCAACGGCAGCACGTGGCGACGGCGCAGCGCGAGCAGCGCCTGATGCAGCGTCCACCAACGGCCGTGGTCACCCTGCAGCCGCTCATTCCAGTCCAGCCTGGCCGCGGCGAAGGTCTCTTCGCTCACGGGGTCGGGGATCAGCTCCCGCACCTGCGGGTCCCGGAACGCGGGAAACTGCGCGAATTCCGCCATGCGCCCCTGCTGAACCGCGGCGGCCAGCGCCCCTTCGAAATCGCAGAAGAAGGGAAAACGGCTGCTCGCGCACCACTCCTGGCCCATGAACAGCAGCGGCGGCATGGGCGCGAGCAACAGGATCGTGGTCAGCATCTCCAGCGTCTCCGGCTCCGTGAGCTCGTGGAGCCGCTCCCCGAACGCGCGATTGCCGATCTGGTCGTGGTTCTGCAGGAACGTGACGAAGGCCGTCGCCGGCAGCGCCGCGCTGGGCTCGCCGCGGCGCGCGCCCCGGTGCCGGGAGAACTCGCCCTGGAACGCGAAGCCCTCGATGAGGGTGCGGAGGAAATGGCCGAGGGGCGCGTCGACGTAGTCGCCGTAATAGCTGTCGCGCTCGCCGGTGGCGATCACGTGGGCGGCGTGGTGAAAGTCGTCGTTCCACTGCGCGTCGTAGGGCGCGCCCCCATCGTCGCTGAGCCAGCGGGACTCGTTGGCATCGTTCTCCAGCACCAGGTGCACCAGGCGCTCCCGGCCCGGACCGGCCCGCACCCGCCTGGCCAGCTCGGTGAGGATGTGGGGGTCGGAGTCGTCGCAGATGGCGTGCACCGCGTCCAGCCGCAGCCCGTCGAAGCCGTACGCCTCCAACCAGTACAGCGCGTTCTCGATGAAGAACGCCCGGCTGAAGGCAGCGGCGTCGCCGTCGTCGAAGTTCACCGCGTCGCCCCAGGGCGTGCGATGGCGGTGGGTGAAAAACGGCTTCGCGTAGAGCCCCAGATAGTTGCCCTCCGGACCGAAGTGGTTGTAGACCACGTCGAGGAACACCATGAGCCCCCGGCCGTGGGCGGCATCGACGAGTTGCACGAGCGCCTCGGGCGTGCCGTAGCTGTGGTCCGGCGCGAACGGCAGCACGCCGTCGTAGCCCCAGTTGCGGCGGCCCCGGAAGTCCGCCACGGGCATGAGCTCCACGGCGGTGATCCCGAGCTCCACCAGGGTGTCGAGCCGCTCGATGGCCGCCGCAAAGGTACCGGCGGGCGTAAACGTCCCCGGATGCAGCTCGTAGATGACGGCTTCCTGCCAGGGCCGGCCCCGCCACCCCGTGGTGTGCCGGCGGTAGGCGGCCGGGTCGACCACCTGGCTCGGGCCATGGCAATCCTCGGGCTGGAAGCGCGAGGCCGGGTCGGGCACCTCGACGCCGTCGTCCACGCGATAGCGGTAGCGGCAGCCCGCACCGGCCTCGGGCACTTCGCAAAACCACCAGCCATCGGCCGCCCGGCGCATGGGCCGCGACTCCCAGCCGCCCCCGAGCTCCAGATCGAGACCCAGGGCGTTCGCGCTCGGCGCCCACAACCGGAACTCGACCCCGCGCTCGAGCAGGCGCGGTCCCCAGCAGGTAGCCGCCCCGGCCGCGCTCACGAACGCTCCTCGGCGTGGTGCGACGCGTCGCCGTCCGGCCGTCTCAGCAGCACCAGACTGTGCGCGCTCATGCGATAGCTCGCCGTGCCATCCTCATTCTCCACCAGGCCGCCGGAGTCCTCCTCGGCCGTGTCCACCTCGCGCCGCCAGGGCCCGTGGCCCCACGGGATCGGGACATGGAACCCCACGGGCTCGCGCCCGGCATTGCACATCAGCAGAAATACGTCATCGCGCACGGGCCGGTTGTACAGGTCGCGCTCCTCGAGCGCGCCGCCGTTGATCAGCATCCCGATGACACGGGCGTCCTCGCGATGCCAGTCGTCGTGGGTCAACTCGTTACCGTCGGGGCGCAGCCACAGCAGCTCGCGCTGCTGCGCCGCCTCGCCGCCGCGAAAGAAACTGCTGCGGCTGAATGCCGGATGGCGCCGCCGCAGCGCGGTCAGGCCGGCGACGAACTCGAAGAAGCCGCGGTCGCGGTCGAGATCGTCCCAGTCGAACCAGCTCGTGTCGTTGTCCTGGCAATAGGCGTTGTTGTTGCCGTTCTGGCTCCGCCCCATCTCGTCGCCGCCCAGGAGCATGGGCACGCCCTGGGAGAGCAGCAGCGACGCCATGAGATTGCGCCGCTGGCGCTCGCGCAGGCGCAGGACGCCGGGATCTTCGGTGGCGCCCTCCACACCGCAGTTCCAGGAGAGGTTGTGGTCGTCGCCGTCGCGGTTGTCCTCCATGTTGGCTGCGTTGTGTTTATGCTCGTAGCTCACCAGATCGCGCAGAGTGAAGCCGTCGTGGGCAGTGACGAAATTGATGCTGGCGTGGGGCGAGCGCCCGCCCGGCTCGTAGAGATCGCTGGACCCGGTGAGCCGGGACGCCAGCTCGCCCATGAGGTCGGGGTCGCCGCGCCAGAAGCTCCGCAGGGTGTCGCGATAGCGGCCGTTCCATTCCGCCCAGCGCACCGGAAAGTTGCCCACCTGGTAGCCCCCCTCCCCCACGTCCCACGGCTCGGCGATGAGCTTCACCGAGGCCAGCACCGGATCCTGATGAATGACATCGAAAAACGAGCTGAGCCGGTCCACCTCGAACAGCTCCCGGGCCAGGGCCGAGGCGAGATCGAAACGGAATCCGTCCACGTGCATCTCCAGCACCCAATAGCGCAGGCTGTCCATGAGGAGCTGCAGCGTGCGCGGATGGCGCATGTTCAGCGTATTGCCGCAGCCGGTGAAATCCATGTAGTAGCGCGGGTCGTCCGGCAGCAGCCGGTAGTAGGCGGCGTTGTCGATGCCGCGGAAGCTCAGGGTCGGTCCCAGGTGATTGCCCTCTGCTGTGTGGTTGTAGACCACGTCGAGAATCACCTCGATGCCCGCCGAGTGCAGGCGCTTCACCATGCGCTTGAATTCGTTGACCTCGCCGGTGGCGCTGTAGCGCATGTCCGGTGAGAAGAAGCCGATGGTGTCGTAGCCCCAGTAATTGGTCAGGCCGTGCTCCACCAGGCGTCTTTCGTCCACGTGGGCGTGTACGGGCAGCAGCTCCACCGCCGTCACCCCGAGGCGCTTGAAATGCTCGATGGCGGGCGGGCTGGCGAGCGCGGCGTGCACTGCGGCCTTTGTCCACACGACCCTCTGCG
>JBMCWS010000137.1:0-3403 GCA_048621375.1 Pseudomonadota bacterium
CCATGCTCTCGGCAATGGCCGCGGCCTGCTCGCGTACGCGACGCTGCAGGCGCTCGAGACGCGCTTTCTTCACCGTCTCCGGCGTGGGGTCCGACAGCGCCGCTGCCGGGGTGCCCGGGCGCGCGCTGTAGACGAAGCTGAACGAGACGTCGAAGCCCACCGCCTCGATCAGCGCCATGGTCTGCTCGAAATCCTCCTCGGTCTCGCCCGGAAAGCCGACGATGAAATCCGACGACATGCTGATGTTCGGCCGCACCGCCCGCAGGGCCTCGATCCGGCGCAGGTAGTCGGCGGCGGTGTGGCCGCGTTTCATCTGCGCGAGGATCCGATCGGAGCCGGACTGAACCGGCAGGTGGAGGTGATCCACCAACTCCGGCACCTCCGCGAACGCCTGGACGAGACTGTCGGTGAACTCCACTGGATGCGAGGTGGTGAAACGAATCCGCTCGATGCCGTCCACCTCGGCCACGTAGTGGATCAGCTCCGCTAGATCCGCGACGTCGCCGTCGATCTCGCCGCGGTAGGCGTTCACGTTCTGGCCCAGGAGGTTGATCTCGCGCACCCCCTGATCAGCCAGCGCCACCACCTCGCGCATCACGTCCGCCACCGGGCGGCTCACCTCCTCGCCGCGGGTATAGGGCACCACGCAGAAGCTGCAGTACTTGCTGCACCCCTCCATCACGGACACGAACGCGGTGGGCCCCTCGGCCCGCGGCTCGGGCAGCCGGTCGAACTTCTCGATCTCCGGAAACGTCACGTCCACCAGCCGCACCGGGTCGCCGCGCCGCGCCGCGCTGCCCGCGGATTCGGCGCCGTCCCCGAGCATCTCCGGCAGCCGATGCAGGGTCTGCGGACCGAACACCACGTCGACGTACGGCGCCCGGGAACGGATGGCCGCACCCTCCTGGCTCGCGACACAGCCGCCTACCCCGATCTTGACGTCCGGATTGCGGTTCTTCAGATGCTTCCAGCGGCCGAGCTGATGGAACACCTTTTCTTGGGCCTTTTCGCGAATCGAGCAGGTGTTCAGCACAATGAGGTCGGCATCCTCCGGACGGTCCACCCGCTCGTAGCCGTGGCTCGCATGCAGCAGATCCGCCATCCGCGACGAGTCGTACTCGTTCATCTGGCAGCCGTGCGTTTCGATGAACAGCTTCTTGCTCAAGGTAATCGCTTGCCCGCACCGTGGGGCGCGGGATTATAGTGGCTCGTAACCACCACATACACCTCCATTCGTCGGACGCAGGAACACGGGATCGCTTCATGCCGGAGAACCGCAAGCAGATGTACAGGGTGCTGTTTCACAACCAGGGGCAGATCTACGAGGTCTACGCCCGTTCGATCTACCAGAGCGATCTCTACGGCTTCGTCGCGGTGGAGGACTACGTGTTCGGCTCGCGCTCGCAGATGGTGATCGACCCCACCGAGGACAAGCTGCGCAGCGAGTTCCAGGGGGTGCAGCGCAGCTACATCCCCATGCATGCCATCGTCCGCATCGACGAGGTGGAGAAGGAAGGCACTGCCAAGATCACCGACGGCCAGGGCAACGTCACCCCGTTCCCCATGCCCCTGCCCAGCGACGGCGGGAAGTCCTGAGGTGCCGGGCGCGCAACCGCCCCTCTGGGCGGGGCCGCTGCACTGGGCCGAGCACCGGGGCGACAGGGCGGCGTGGATCTTCGACGACACCACGGTCACTTACGCCGAGCTCGGCGAATGGGCGCTGAAGGGCAGCCAACTGCTGCGCCGGCTCGGCCTCGGCACCGGCGACGGCATCGTGGTGGTGAGCCCCAACCACCTCCACTCCATGAGCGTGTTCTGGGCCGCGCAGCTCGCCGGACTCTACTACACCCCGGTGAGCGTGCAATTTCAACGGGACGAAGTCGCCTACATTCTCGGCGACTGCGACGCCAGCGCCCTGGTGTATCACGCGAGCCAGGCAGAGAAGGTGGCCGACGCGCCGCAGGGCATCCGCATCGACATCGACGACTGGTTGTCGGCCATCGGCGGTGAGCCCGCCCGGCTCATCGACGACGCCGCCGAAGGCGCGGAGATGCTCTACTCCTCCGGCACCACGGGCCGCCCCAAGGGCGTGCGCGGCGCCCGCCCCGGCGCACCGCTGAACCAGGTGTCGCCTCTGTTCCAGCGCCGCCTCGAGCTCCACGGCATCGACGCCGACACGGTCTACCTCTCCACCGCGCCGCTGTACCACTCGGCACCGTTGCGCTACAACAACATGGTGCACCGGTGCGGTGGCACCAGCGTGATCATGCCGCGCTTCGAGGGCGAGACCAGCCTGGCCCTGATCGAACACCACCGGATCACCCACAGCCAGTGGGTGCCCACCATGTTCGTGCGCCTGCTGCGGCTGCCGGAGCGGGTGCGGCACGGGTACGACCTGTCGAGCCACCGGGTGGCGGTGCACGCCGCCGCGCCCTGCCCGCCGGAGATCAAGCGGCAGATGCTCGACTGGTGGGGGCCGATTCTCTACGAGTACTACTCCGGTACCGAGGGCAACGGCCAGACCGCCATTTCCCCGCAGGAATGGCTGGCGCACCCGGGCTCGGTGGGACGCCCCGTGATCGGCGCGGTGCACGTGGTGGACGAGCACGGCCGTGAGCTGCCCCCCGGCGAGACGGGGCGGGTGTTCTTCTCCGGCGGCCCGCGCTTCGAGTACTACAAGGACCCGGAGAAGACCGCCCGGGCCTACGACCACCGCGGCTGGTCGACGCTCGGGGATATCGGCTATTTGGACGACGACGGCTATCTCTACCTCACCGACCGGGCATCCCACATGATCATCTCGGGCGGCGTGAACATCTATCCGCGAGAGGTGGAGGACGTGCTGGTGAGCCACCCGGCGGTCCAGGATGCCGCGGTGTTCGGCGTCCCCGACCCGGAGTTCGGCGAAGCGGTGAAAGCGGCGGTCGAGCTGGTCCCCGGCGCCCCGGGGCCGCCCGACGCGGACGCCCTCATCGACTACTGCCGCACTCGGCTCGCGCACCTGAAGTGCCCGCGCAGCATCGATTTCCACGAGGCGCTGCCGCGCCATCAGACCGGCAAGCTCTACAAGGAGCCGCTCAAGCGCGCGTACTGGCCCGGCTGAGCCGGCGCGTCGCGGCGTCTCGCCCCTCGGGCTCGGCGACAGCGGTCGAGGTAGCCGGCGAGATGCGCGCTGAGCTCGCGGGCGTCGTCCTCGGCGCCGTGAATGAAGCTCGATTTTCTGCGCCGCAGGAAGGTGAGCCCCATGACGTAGAGCCCCGGAGCCGCCGCCACGCCGCCGTCATGGCGGATGCGGCCCTTGTGATCGAGCACCGGCACCTCGAGCCACGAATGCTCCGGGCGGGCGCCGGTGGCCCAGAGGACGGTGCGGATTCCACCGTCCGTGAGACTGAGATGCAGCGGC
>JBMCWS010000138.1:0-3168 GCA_048621375.1 Pseudomonadota bacterium
AGCGCAGGCGGTGGAGGTCGGGGATTTCGTCGTGGATACGTGCGAGCAGGCGGGCGAAGGTGGTGGTGGAAGGTGGCGGATGGGGGATGGCGGGCGGCGGATGTTGCCGCGCATCATCCGCCATCCGCCATTCGCCATCCGCCATTTGCGCCCCCGTGCCCGCGTTCTTGATGATGCGGCCGACCTGGGGTTGGACGATACCGTTGACCTGCTGTGCGGCGGCGTGGTCGAAGTGGTAGTGGTTGACGGTCTGGCCGAGCAGGGTGATCTCGCGCACGCCGTTGTCCACGAGCTTGCGGCACTCGTCGACGATGTGGTCCGGCGGCCGGTGCACCTCGCGGCCGCGTGTGAACGGGACGACGCAATAGGTGCAGAACTTGTTGCAGCCGCGCGTGATGCGGACGTAGGCCGAGCGGTTGTCGTGCTCGTCGGGGGAGAAGCTGCGCGACAGGTCGATCAGTTCGAGTTGATCCTCGGCGGCCTGTAGCGTCTGGCTGCGTCGATGCGTGTTGCCTTGCAGCGCCACGCCCGCGGACTTGCCGCCGCGGCGCGACAGGTCGGTGCGCAGGGCGTTGTCGATGAGCATCGGCACCTTGTCCAGCTCGCCCGGCCCGCAGACCAGATCGACCTGCGGATAGCGGCGCGTCATGTCCACGCCGTCGCGCTCTGCCATGCAGCCGATAACGCCGAGCACGACGTCGGGGCGCTCTTTCTTGTGGATGCCGACCTCGCCGATGCGCGACCAGACCTTCTGCTCGGCATGCTCGCGCACGGAGCAGGTGTTGTAGAGGACGACGTCCGCCTGCCGCCAGTCATCGGTGAAGCGGTAGCCGAGGCCCTGAAGCTGACCGCGCACGAGCTGGGTGTCGAGGACGTTCATCTGGCAGCCGAACGTCTCGAGATAGACGGTGCGGGCGTGGTCGGCGGAGGCGTCGTTCATGAGTCCTGCATGATAGGGCGGGCGCGGCGATCGCCACAACCAGGGACACAGGATTGGCCTACCCCCCCTCGACCGGCCGATATGAAAGGGGACCATGCCCTCGCCTTCCACCGCCAAGTCCATGCTTGATCGTGTGCTCGAGCCCCTGCCCGGGTGGCTGCTGCTGGGCGCGGGCCTGGCGCTGGTGGCGGCGGTGGTGCTGACCCCGGCCTGGCTGGACTATCACAAGCTGGCGTGGCAGCGCCAGGTGCTCACCGCCCAGAGCGAGCACCTCGCCGCCCAGACCGAGCGGTACGACCGGTTCCACCTCGCCCTGGTCGAGGACGACCCGGTGGTGCTCGAACGGCTCGCCTACGTGGAGCTGGGCCTCAAGCCGGTGAACAAGACCCCCCTCCTGCCGAACGCACCCCGCTCGTCTCACCACCACTTCGCCGCCCACGGCGACGCCGGCGAGCGGACCCGGCCCGCACCGATCCCCCCGCCCGCAGCCACCACCGGCTCGATCGACGACTGGCTGCTTCGGCCCCTGCCGCGCGTTGGGCACGACCTGCCCCCCTACCAGCCGCCGCGCACGCGCCTCACACGCCTCGCCACCGGTGACTCCCGCTTCGTCCTGCTCGCCGCCGCGATCGCCTGCCTCTCCGCGGGACTCTGGCCGGGAATGTGGGGCAACGGGACGGCCCGGCCGGATGAGTGATTCACCGCTGGGGCGTGAGATCCGTCGACCGCGCATGCCGAGCACCTCGCTACCCGCCGCTTTCTTCCCCGCTCTCCTCGACCACCGCCCCACCCTCCGCGCGCCACGCACGCAAGCCGCCGCGGTACTCGTAGACGTTGGCGTATCCCAGGGCGATCAGTTTTTTCGCGGCCGCCGCCGCGAGGGCGGTCTGCCAGTCGCGGCCGTACACCACCACGTACCCCGCTTCACGCAGGCGCGGATCGTCACGCCGCAGTTCCGGCATCGGCACGTTCAACGCACCGGGAATGTGCCCCTGCTGATATGCCTCCGGCGAGCGCACATCGACCAGCACCAGCGACTCCGGCGCCGTCTCCCGCAGCTCGCGCAGGCCCGCCGTATCCAGGACCTGGAGATCGGCGTCGGTCACGTGCGGACCTGGCTCGCAGCCGGCGCCCAGAATCAGCAGCGCCGCCGCGCACAAGTGAACCACGCCACCGGCGATCGTCCCAGCGTGCGCCCCTGTTCGCGTCGTCTGGCCGCTCATGCATCGCTCCCGTGCTTGTCGAGCTTGCCGAAAAGCCCAGCCTTTCAGCATAACGCCGGCGGCGCTCGCACGGTTCGTGGAATCCCATTCAGGATGTCGGGGGACCAAACCGGTCGATCCCGCAACATCGCCTGGCCGGCGCGTGGTCGGCGCATGCGCTGCCGCGGCCAAGGGACACCCACAATGCACGTTCACTGGGGCTTACCCTCAGCAACAACGGTCTTTAACGCTTCCGCTCCGGTCGGTATCCTCGCGGTAAGTCACCTTCGTTTCTCGCTCAAGGGCTTCCGCGCATGGCCATCCGGTTCCATTGTGAGCACTGTAAGGCCCGCGTGAAGGTGCCCGACGGCTCCCAGGGCCGGCGGATGAAATGTCCGCGCTGCGGCCACTTGCAGCGCGTGCCGGCTGGTGAAGTCGCTCCCTCCTCCGAATCCGCCCCAGCGGCAACCAGCGCCGAAACGGGGGAAGTGTCGCCCGACACCGGGGCCGGCGCTGTGACCTCGCCTTCCGCACCGGAAGCGGACGAACAGGACGATCCTGTGGACGCGCTGGCGGCCCTCGCTCACGCCGGGGACGAGTCGGCCGTGGAGCCGGAGCTTGCACCGGCCGCACAGCCGACCGACGAGCCGGTGGAATCCCCCATGCCCCCACCGGCCCCCGAGCCAGCCACCGACGCTCCGAATGAACCCGACCAGCCGCAGGCGACGCCCCCTTCCCCTGCCGGCGACGACTCGCCTGCTGATTCACCTACCCCTTCTGATACCCCAACTTCTGAAACCGATGAAAGCAGCACACCGCCCACTGCGCAGCCGCGGCCTCGCCCCCAGCGACCCGCGGGCCCGCCCGAGCCGATCGCGCTCGCCGGCAGGCCAGCCCCCTCCCCGAGCCAGGCGGAGGACGACGTCCCGGTGGCCCGCTCCCGCCGGCCGGATTCCGCCGGCGACGTGGAGCCAGTCGCGGGCGAGGCGACCGATGCCCCGCTGCTCGGTATCCTTAGGTGGGTGC
>JBMCWS010000139.1:0-3062 GCA_048621375.1 Pseudomonadota bacterium
TTTTCGAGGTGGCCAGGGGCACTGGGCGATTCATGGCTTCTCCCGGATCTGGCGCGCGCGGGCGAGCAGGCGCTGCGCGCGGTGCTTATGGGGAACGTCCACCATCCGGCCCTCGAAGTCGATGGCCATGAGGCCGCGCTGCTCGGCCTCGGTCATGGCGTCCACCAGCCGCTCGGCTTCGGCCACCTCTTCGGCGGAGGGGGTGAAGGCGGCGTTCACGGTCTCCACCTGGTCCGGATGAATGGTGATCTTTCCCGTGAAACCCATCCAGGCCGCTTCCCGGCATTCGGCGCGTAGGCCTTCCGTGTCGCGGATGTCGACGAACACGCTGTCCAGGGGCTGAACGCCGCCGGCGGCGGCCGCCAGCAGGGTTTGAACCCGGCAGTGGCGGTAGACGTCCAGGAAGGTGCCGTCGGGGTGGCGGTTGCGTGGCGCACCGAGGGACGCGGACAGATCTTCCGCGCCCCACGTCATGGCGATGACCCGCCGGCATTCCGGGAACGTGGCCGCATTCAGCACCCCGAGGGGGGTCTCGGTCGCCACGAGTATGAGCCCGACGCCGTTGGGCGCATGCCCGTGCCGCGACTCCAGGCGGGAGATCTCGGCATCCAGGGTCTCCAGCTCCGCCAGGGTGGAGACCTTCGGCACCACGTACGCATCCGGCGGATGGGCCATGGTGGCTGCCACGTCTTCCAGCCCCCAGGGGGTATCCAGGGGATTCATGCGCACGGTGCGTTCCTTGCCGCCGAAGTCGACGCGCTCCAGCCATCGCGCGACCCGGGATCGGGCCTCCGCCTTGCGTTTCGGAGTGACCGCATCCTCGAGGTCGAGCACCAGGCTGTCGGCGTCGGTGGCGAGGCTTTTCTCCAGCATGCGGTCGCTGCCGCCGGGGACGAAGTGAAGGCTGCGGCGCAGGCGGTCGCTGCCGGGGGCGCGCGTACTCGTCATGCGGGCCGCCTCACCATCATGGCGGCGCGAACGCAGCGACACACCAGCTCGTCGCGCTGATTGAGGCCGCGGTGCTCGAAGGTGACGATCCCGCGGTCCTCCCTCGACCGACTCTCGCGCTTGTCCACCACGTGCGTCTCCACCCGCACGGTGTCGCCGATGAAAACCGGGTTCGGGAACCGTGTCTCGTCGAATCCCAGATTGCCGAGCGTGGTGCCCAGCGTGGTGTCGCCCACCGATACCCCCACCACCAGCCCCAGGGTGAAGATGCTGTTCACCAGAATGCGGCCGTGCTCGGTGGCGCCGGCGAACTCGGCGTCGAGGTGCAGCGGCTGAGGGTTCAGGGTCAGTGCCGTGAACAGCAGGTTGTCGGTCTCGGTGACGGTACGAGCCGGTTGGTGATGGAACTCGGCACCCACCTCCAGCTCCTCGAAGTATTTGCCTGGCATCTGCCTCACCCTCCCGGGCGCGTCGCGCCCGCGTCCGGCGTGCAAGTTACCGCAGCCGTACAGGCTTTGCCACCGCCTGGCAGGACGGCGACAATGGTGTCGGCCGCCGCGGGAGAGGCACATGGAGTTTCGTGAGGATGTGGAACACCGGCTCATACGGGAGTCTGTAGGCCGGGTATGCGCCGACTTTCCCGATGAGTACTGGTCACGGTGCGATACCGAGGGCCGGTTCCCCTGGGCGTTCTACGACGCCATGGCCGCCGCAGGCTGGATCGGCATCGCCATCCCCGAAGCCTACGGCGGTAGCGGCCGCGGCATCAGCGAAGCGAGCCTGGTGCTAGAGACGGTAGCGGCTTCCGGCGCCGCCATGAACGGCGCCACGCCGCTCCACCTCTCCATGTTCGGGATGCACCCGGTGGTGAAGCACGGTTCCGAGGCCATGAAGCGCACCTACCTCCCGGACGTCGCCCGGGGCGCCCTGCACGTCGCCTTCGGGGTCACCGAGCCCGACGCCGGCACCGACACCACCGCAATCACCACCTTCGCCCACCGCGACGGCGACTACTATCGGGTTCGTGGGCGCAAGGTTTGGACCACCAAGGCCCTGGAATCCGAACGGGTGCTGCTGCTGGTGCGCACCACCCCGCGCGCACGTGTCGAGCGCCGCACCGACGGCATGACTCTGCTGCTCGCGGAGCTGCAACGCCCGGAGGTGACCATATCGCCCATCGACAAAGTGGGCCGCAACGCCGTGGCCACCTGCGAGGTGGTCTACGACGACCTGCCCGTGCACGTGAGCGACCGGGTGGGCGAGGAAGGCCGCGGCTTTCATTACCTGCTCGACGGCCTCAACGCGGAGCGCATCCTCATCGCCGCCGAGGCGCTCGGCATCGGCCGCGCCGCCCTGGCCCGCGCCGTCGATTATGCCAACGAACGGGTGGTGTTCGATCGCCCCATTGGCAGAAACCAGGGCGTGGCGTTCCCGCTTGGTGAAGCGCGCATGCGCCTGGACGCAGCCGAGCTCATGGTCCGCAAGGCCGCCTGGCTGCTCGATGCCGGCGAGCCCTGCGGCGCCGAGGCCAACATGGCCAAGTGGCTGGCCGCGGACGCCGCCTTCCAGGCCGCCGATCAGGCCATGCAGACGCACGGTGGCTTCGGTTACGCCCGCGAGTACCACGTGGAGCGCTACTGGCGCGAGGCGCGGCTCATGCGCATCGCCCCGATCTCGCAGGAGATGGTTCTCAACTACGTGACGGAGCATGTTCTGGGAATGGCGAGGTCTTATTAGCGGTTAGCTTTCCGCTGTCCGCTTTCAGCCGGAGGACTCCCCGGGCCGCCTCGAGCTGACGGAGCGTGTGTCTCAGTACCGCGCGCGACAGGGTTCTGTTCCGAGCACTCGTGCGATCGGTGAGGGCGGCGAGAGGGCATCGAACGGGATCACGTCGCTGACGACGGCGATACGTCCACGCCGCAAGCTGGGAATCTTCTACTCGCGGCCGTTTTTTCGAGCGCGGACATCCTGCGGCTCACAAACGCGAAACTCCTGGCAGTCCGGCGACGTTGGAGGTTGCGTCACCGCCGACTCCAGCAGGTACACTATTCTCGGCTGACGGCTGACGGCTGACGGCTGACGGCTGACGGCTGACGGCTGACGGCTGACGGCTG
>JBMCWS010000140.1:0-3010 GCA_048621375.1 Pseudomonadota bacterium
GGTTTGCTCTTCGCACTCCGGGTGCTCTGGGTGCCCCGCTGCTTGCTGGTAGCGGCCCGGGCGCTCGCGGTGGCCGCGCGCGTATTCGCCCGTGCCTTGGTCCGGGTGGTCGAGGTACCCTTGGCAGCCGCCTTCGTGGCGGATGCTTTGGAAGTTTCCTTGGCAGCGGACTTGGTGCCCGCTTTGGCTCGGGCCCCGGCCGGGGTCTTTTTACCTGAGGATGCTGCCATGGTCGGTCCCTGGTTCCTGGTTCACGTAT
This sequence comes from Pseudomonadota bacterium, assembly GCA_048621375.1. Taxonomy (GTDB): domain Bacteria; phylum Pseudomonadota; class Gammaproteobacteria; order Pseudomonadales; family Azotimanducaceae; genus UBA7803. The sequence goes on from JBMCWS010000140.1 coordinate 260, forward strand.
GCGAAGGGGCTGACGCCGGAAGTCCGGGATAAAGAAGGGCGCGTAAGCTACCAGAAGCCTTCGGCGTTGACCATATTCGCCGTGCAGTTTTTTGTGGAGGTCGATCATGTACGCACAACGGCTCGAGCGTATTTCCCCGTTCCGGGTCGTGGAACTGCTCGAGCGCGCCAAGGCGCTGGAGGCGGACGGCGCGGCCATCGTGCATTTCGAGGTGGGGGAGCCGGACTTCCCCACGGCGGCGCCCATCGTCAAGGCGGGACATCGCGCCCTCGATGCCGGTGCCACCAAGTACACCCAGGCGCTGGGCATTCCAGCGCTGCGCGAGCGGATCGCCGCCTACTATGGGGAGCGCTGCGACGTGGACGTGGATCCGGAGCGGGTGGTGGTCACCGGCGGCGCCAGCGGCGCCCTGCTGCTGCTCGGGGCGCTGCTGCTCGACCCCGGGGACGAGCTGCTCCTCACCGAGCCGGGCTATCCCTGCAACGAGGTTTTCGCGCATCTGGTGAACGGCATTCCGCGGCCCGTGGCGGTGCATCCGGAAAACGGCTTCCGCCCGACTCCGTCGCAGCTTGGCGCGGCCTGGGGGCCCGCGGTGCGCGGGCTGCTGGCGGCGTCGCCGGCCAATCCCACCGGCGCCGTGTTGCCCGCCGCAGAGCTCGCCGAGCTGGCGGCCGCCGTGCGCGCTCGCGAGGGCTTCATGATCCTCGACGAGATCTATCAGGGGCTCACCTACGCCGGCATCGGCGGGGCCGTCGAGCCCGGTTGCCGGACGGGGCTGGCCGTTGCCGATGATCTGTTCGTCCTCAACAGCTTCTCGAAGTATTTCGGCATGACCGGCTGGCGGCTGGGCTGGATGGTGGTGCCGGAAGCGGCCGTCGCCCCGGTGGCGCGGCTCGCGCAGAACCTGTTCATCTCTCCCCCGGCGCTGGCGCAGCACGCTGCGCTGGCTGCGTTCGAGCCGGCGGCCATGGCCGTGCACGAAGCCCGCCGGGAGGCGTTCGCCGAGCGCCTGGGGCGCCTGAGCCGGGGCCTGGAGGCCCTGGGGTTCAGCATTCCGGTGCGTCCGAGCGGCGCGTTCTATGTCTACGCCGACGTCTCCCGATCGGGAATGGGCGCTATGGAGCTCTGCTGGCGGCTGCTGGAGGAGTACGGCGTGGCCGCTACCCCGGGGGTGGATTTCGGCGGCGCCGAGCCCGAGCGGTTCGTGCGGTTCGCCTTCACCACCGGCACAGCCGAGATCGACGAGGGGCTCGAGCGCATGGGCCGGGCGCTGGCGGACTGGGGGGTGGCGTGAAGCTGTGCCCGCCGCTCGCGCGCGGCCGCCTGCTGCGCCGCTACAAGCGCTTCCTCGCCGACGTCGAGACGCCGGAAGGGCCGCTCACCGTCCATTGCCCCAATACTGGCGCCATGTCGGGGTGCAGCGAGCCGGGGCTCGAGGTGTGGTATTCCCGTTCCGGCAACCCGAAACGCAAGTACCCGCACACGCTGGAAGTGGTCTGCACGCCTCTCGGCCGGGTGGGGGTGAACACCGCGCGCGCCAACCGTCTGGTGGACGAGGCGCTGGAGCATGAAAGTATCGCCGAGCTCGCCGGCTATGCCCGGGTGCGCGCGGAAGCCCGCATCCCCGGAAACGGGGGCCGGTTCGACTTTCTGCTCGAGCGCGGCAGCGACCGCTGCTGGGTGGAGGTGAAGAGCCTGACCCTGTGCGGGACGGACGGGCGGGGCGCGTTCCCGGACGCGGTGAGCGACCGGGCGCTGCGCCACGTCGAAGCGCTCGAGGCGCAGATCCGGCACGGTGACCGGGCGGTGCTGGTGTTCTGCGTGCAGCACACCGGGGTGCGCTACGCCACCCCCGCGGACGAGATCCACCCCGCCTACGGCGCGGCGTTGCGTGCCGCCGCCGCCAGCGGGGTGGAAGTGCTCGCCTACGGCTGCCGCATCGCGCGCGACCGGCTCGCGGTCACAGACTCGCTTCCCGTGCTTCTTTGAACGCCGCCAGCGTCTCGCCGTAGTCCTGCACGTGGCGCAGCCGCGCGCCGTAGGTCTGCACCAGGCGGGCGGAGGCGAAGTTGCCGAAGGCGGCGGCGCGGTCGGCGCTCATACCCTCGCACCAGGCGTAGAGACAGGCCCCGGCATACATGTCGCCGGCCCCGTTGGTGTCCACGGCGTTGACCTTGAAGCCCGGGACCTTGGTCTGGTCGTGGGGTGTCACCGCCAGGCTGCCTTCCTTGCCGAGGGTGATGTTGAGATTGCGGCCGATGTCCTTCAGCTCTTTCACGGCCACGTCCAGACGGTCGGTGCGGGCCCAGGTGAGGGCCTCTTCCTCGTTGCAGAACAGGTGGTCCACGCCGTTGCCGAGGATCCTGGCCAGCCCGTCGCTGAACATCTCCACCATGCTGGGGTCCGACAGACTCACGGCGGTTTTCACGCCGTTCTTCTCGGCCAGCTCGCGGCAGGCGATGGCGGCGTCCATGGCCTCCGGGGAGGTCGACAGGTAGCCCTCGACGTAGAAGTAGCGGGAATTCGCCAGTTGCTCTTCGTCGATCTCGGTGGTGCTGAGCCGGGTGGAGATCCCCAGGCAGGTGTTCAGGGAGCGTTCCGCGTCCGGCGTCACCAGCACCACGCAGCGGCCGGAGTTGCCGGGGACCTCGGGCGTGCAGCAGTTGGCGTTGGTGACCACGCCGGCGGCGCCGAGATCCCGGCGGAAGTAGTCGCCGGTCTCGTCGTCGGCCAATCGGCAGGAGTAGAAGG
>JBMCWS010000141.1:0-2795 GCA_048621375.1 Pseudomonadota bacterium
CCTCACCGCCGCCCTCACCTACATCGCCACCCACCCGCGGCCCGAGCCGTTCGCCCAGGCCGTCTACGAACGGAATCCGCCCCTGCAGTGCGCGCTGCCCATCTACGGCATTCACGATCTGAACGACATCGAGCGCTTCTGGCGCCAGCCCGACAAGGCCAAGAAGATGGCCACATGGGTGAAACGGGAGCTCCGGTGGGCGGGCACCAGCTATGTGGGCCATCCGCTGCAGGAGCGCGCCGGGGCCTGCCCGCTCGCCAGCCCGCTTTACCTGTACGAACGACCGGCACCCCGGGGCGCCCGGCCGCTGCCGGCCTTCTTCCTGACCGCGGGCACGGCCGACCCGCTCCTCGACGATTCGCGGCGGCTGAAGGCCGCCGTCGAGGCACGGGGCGCCGAATGCGAGCTACACGTTTATCCGGGCGAGATCCACGGCTTCAACGCCATGCTCTGGCGCCCGGCCGCCCGCGCCAAATGGCGTGCGGTCTTCCGGTTCCTCGAGCGGCACCTCGACCCGGAGTCCGACCGAACGATCGATCACGACGACTTGTGGGGGGAACAGGAGGACCGGAGCGACGCCGCCTGAGGCGTCGTGCCGGATGACCGAGCCCATGCGCGATCCCGTCTTCGATGCCCCCTGGATGAAAACCCTCGAGCGCAAGCAGGTCGACTCCCTCGACGGCACGCGCATTTCGTACGAAGTGCTCGGCCAAGGGGATCGGGTCCTGCTCGTCGCCAACGGCCTCGGGGCCCGCCTGTACTCGTGGCAACCCTTGGTCGAGGCCCTGTGGAAGGACTTCCGCATCATCACGTGGGACTACCGCGGGCTGTTCGAGTCGGACACCCCCAAGGTGCCGCGCAGGCTCGCCCTTCAAAACCACGCCGACGACGCGGTGGCCATCCTGCAAGCGGAGGGTGCGCGGCGCGCAGTGCTGATCGGGTGGAGCATGGGCGTTCAGGTCTCCCTCGACGTGGCCGCGTGTCACCCGGATCTGGTGGCGGGGTTGGTGCTGCTCAACGGCACCTATGGGCACGTGTACGGCTCCGGCTTCCAGCCATGGTTCGCCATGCCCTGGCTGCCCAAGCGGCTTCACACCATCACGGAATGGCTGCGCAAGCATCCGAAGACGCAGTCGCGGCTGGCCGCCGTCACGCGGGCCACCGAATGGCCCACCGTGGCCCTCATGACGGTCACCAGCGGCCGGCGCAGCCTCGCCATGCGGCCCGTGCTGCGACGCTACCTCGACGACGTGCTCGGGCCGAGCTTCGAGAACTTCATGCGTCTGTTCCAGGAGCTCGATGCGCACTCCGTGTACCACCTGCTCCCCGAGATCCAGGCGCCTTCGCTGATCGTCAGCGGCATGTTCGACCTGCTCACCCCGCCGCGGCTGTCACGGGAGATGGCGCGACGCCTGCCGGACGCGGAGCACATCGCCCTCAAACGCTGCAGCCACTTCGCCATGCTCGAGCGCCCCGACGTGGTGATCCCGAAGATCCGCGACTTCGTATGCTCCCGCGCCCATTGGTGAGCGGTCGAGGGTGACGGCGCGGCATCGCCTCAAACGGGGGGGATCGCTTGATCGTCCTGCGCCTCGACGAGCCGAACCGCGTAGGACCGCGGGCGCACGCCACTGCCGCACCGGCGCGCCCAGGCCGCGGTGATCTCGGCGCCGAGGAAGAAGATCTGCGAGGCGTAATAGGCGAACAACAGCACCATGACCAGGGTTCCAGCCGCGCCATAGGCTCCGACGTTGCCGGCCCGGGCGAGGAGCCAGCCGATCGGCAGGGTCCCGATGCCCAGAAGCAGCGCGGTCACGCCGCCGCCCAGCCACACGTCCCGCCACGACAGGTGCACGTCGGGGATCACCTTGTAGATGGCGGCGATCAGCACCGCGAGCAGGGAGAAGGACACGATCAGCTCGAGTAGGTTCCAGAAGCGTGGGACGTCGACCATGTCGTCCATGATCGAGCCCACGGCCGTAATGGCCGTGCGGACCACGAGCAGCAAGGTCAGAGCGGCACCACAGGCGAGAACCATGGCGAACGACTTGACCCGCTGCTGCACCATGCTCCGTGCCGCCCGTTTGATGCCCTTCGTGCGGCGTACGCGCACGCCCATCACGTAGTTCAGCGAGCGCTGCAGGTGCACGAACAGCCGGCTGGCGCCGAAAAGGAGCACCGTCACACCGAGCACGGCCGCCACGCCACCGGTCACGGGCTCGCGAGCCTCTCGCATCAGGCGCAAAAGGAAGCGCGCCGCCTCGGGGCTCACGAGCTGGCGCACGTTCGCGAGGATGACCGTGCGCGCTTCCTCCATGCCGAAGAGAAGGCCCGCCACACCGACGGCGATCACCAATAGGGGCGCCGCCGAGAGCATCACGTAGAAAGCGATGGCCCCTCCGAGCATGGAGTCGCCGTTGTCGGAGTATCCCTCCACCGCATCGCGCAGGACGTGGAAGACGGTGCGCAGCCAGCCCACAGACTCCCCCATAACCACGTCCGGCTCGAGCGCAGACGGGACCATCGAGGCCATTAACGACGAAACCGGCAGACCGGATGGCGCGGACCACCCCGTTTGGCGATCGGTTGCCTTTCGGCCTGCCGGCCTCGTCTGCCGCAGATGGCGGCTACCGACTCAGTACCGGTACCAGTCGGGCTTGAACGGTCCGTTCTTGGGGATGCCGAGGTAGTCGGCCTGCTTGTCGGTGAGCTCGGTGAGGCGCACGTTGAGCTTGCCCAGGTGCAAGCGCGCCACCTTCTCGTCCAGCTCCTTCGGCAGGACGTAGACCTTGCCC
>JBMCWS010000142.1:0-2557 GCA_048621375.1 Pseudomonadota bacterium
GAAGCGCTCGTCGCGCACGGTGAGCCGGGGGTCGTCGGTGAGCACGGTGCCGCTGCCGGTGAGCACCGCGCAGCTTCGCGCCCGCCAGTACTGCACGTCCGCGCGCGCCTCCGGACCGGTAACCCAGCGGCTCTCGCCCGACGCCATGGCGGTGCGGCCGTCCAGGGATTGCGCGACCTTGACGCGGACGTACGGCCGCCCGCGCTGCATGCGGCTGACGTAGCCGGCATTCAGCTCCCGCGCTTCCGGCAGCGCCACCAGCTCGGTTTCGATGCCGGCGGCCCGCAGCCGCTCGAACCCGCGCCCGGCCACCTGCGGATTGGGATCGCCCATGGCCGCCACCACCCGGCGGACGTTGGCGGCCACCAGGGCGTCGGCGCACGGCGGGGTCCGCCCGGTGTGGGCGCACGGCTCCAGGCTGAGATACACGGTGGCGCCGGCGGCGTCGCCGCCAGCGTCGCGCAGCGCGTTGATCTCGGCGTGGGGCTCGCCGGCGCGGATGTGGGCGCCGCGGCCCACCACGGTGCCGTTGCGGACGATCAGGCAGCCCACCCGGGGGTTGGGGGTGGCCGAGTACAACCCTTCGCGGGCGAGCTCCACGGCGGCCCGCAGAAACGCCCGCTCGGCGACGCCGCTCATGACGCCGCCTCGCCGCCGGCGCCGCCGGCGTCGGCGTCGGCGTCGTGGTCGCCGCTGCCGGTCAGGCTCTTGATCTCCTTCTCGAACTCCGAGACGTCCTGGAAATCCCGGTACACCGAGGCGAAGCGGACGTACGCGACCCCGTCGATCCGGCGCAGCGCCTTCATCACCTCCTCACCCACGGTGAGCGACGGCAGCTCGCGCTCGCCGGTGGAGCGCAGGCTGTGCATGATGCGGTTGATGGCGCTCTCGATGGTCTCGATGGAGACCGGGCGCTTCTCCAGCGCCCGGGTGAGGCCGCGGCGCAGCTTTTCCTCGTCGAATGGCTCGCGGGTGCCGTCGCGCTTCACCAGCCGCGGCATGACCAGCTCGGCGGTCTCGAAGGTGGTGAAGCGCTCACCGCAAGTCTGACATTCCCGGCGCCGGCGCACCGAGTCTCCTTCCGCCACCAGCCGGGAGTCGATGACCTTGGTGTCGTCGGCGCCGCAGAAGGGGCAGAGCACGGCGGGTTACCCTCGCCTCACGACCCGGCCGGAGCGTAGACCGGGAAGCGCTCGCACAGCTCGAGCACCCGCTGGCGCACCGTCTCGATCATGTTGTCGTTGCCGATGTCGTCGAGCACGTCGCACATCCACGAGGTCAGGGTCTCGCATTCCGTCTCGGTGAAGCCCCGGGTGGTGGCCGCCGGGGTGCCGATCCGCAGCCCGCTGGTGACGAACGGCGAACGCGGATCGTTCGGCACCGCGTTCTTGTTGACGGTGATGTTGGCGCGGCCGAGCGCGGCGTCGGCATCCTTGCCGGTGACGTCCTTGTCGATGAGATCGAGCAGGAACAGGTGATTGTCGGTGCCGCCGGAGACCACGTTGTAGCCCCGGGCCTGAAAGCCCTCGGCCATGGCCTGGGCGTTGCGCACCACCTGCTGCTGGTACGCCTTGAACTCGTCGGAGGCGGCCTCTTTGAAGCACACCGCCTTGGCGGCGATCACGTGCATGAGCGGCCCGCCCTGGGATCCCGGGAACAGCGCCGAATTCAGCTTCTTGCCGATGTCGCCATCCTCCCGGGCCAGGATGATGCCGCCCCGCGGCCCGCGCAGGGTCTTGTGGGTGGTGGAGGTGGTGACGTCGGCGTACGGCACCGGGTTCGGATACACGCCCGCGGCCACCAGCCCCGCCACGTGGGCCATGTCCACCAGCAGGTAGGCGCCCACCTCGTCGGCGATCTCGCGGAACTTCTGCCAGTCGAGGCGGCGGGAATAGGCGGAGAAACCGCCGACGATCATCTTCGGCCGGTGCTCGAGCGCGAGCTTGCGCACCTCGTCGTAGTTCACTTCGCCGGTATCGTTGTCGATGCCGTACTGAACGGCGTTGTAGAGCTTGCCGGAGAAGTTGGGCTTGGCGCCATGGGTGAGGTGACCGCCGGCGTCGAGGCTCATGCCCAGGATCGTGTCGCCCGGGTTCAGCAGCGCCAGATAGGCGGCGGCGTTGGCCTGGGAGCCGGAGTGCGGCTGCACGTTGGCGTAGGCGGCGCCGAACAACGCCTTCACCCGCTCGATGGCGATGTCTTCCACCTGATCCACGAACTCGCAGCCGCCGTAATAGCGCTTGTGCGGATACCCTTCCGCGTACTTGTTGGTGAGCACGCTGCCCTGGGCTTCCATCACCCGCGGCGAGGTGTAGTTCTCTGAGGCGATGAGCTCGATGTGCTCTTCCTGGCGGCGGTTCTCCGCGTCGATGGCGGCCACGACTTCATCGTCGAAGCCGGCAATACGCTGGTCTTTTGCAAACATCCTTGACACCACAGCTGGAAACGGCGCGTATTGTAGCGCACCCGGATGGGTGGCCCTACGCAGAATGGTTCATAGTGGCGATGAAGTACTTGGTACTGAAGTACTAAGTACTGAGTACTGAGTACTGAGTAC